>DATLAK010000067.1 GCA_035527535.1 Armatimonadota bacterium | reverse complement strand
CTTTCTCAGCTCGATGTTGGAGAAGCCGGTGCGCGACCGCTCGGGGCGATACCTGGGGCGGCTAAAAGACCTCGCCATCCGCTGCACCGAAGAATTCCCCCCCGTCTCGAAGATCCTGGTAAGCGCCGGTCGCCGCCGAGAACAAGTGCTGCCGTGGGACCAGGTGCGCAGCGTTTCTGCGGATGCCATCACCCTCGAATCCGAGCAGGCGGAGATTGCCCCTGGCGCGCTGGCAGAGGATGAGTGTTGGCTGGCGCGTTCGATCCTGGACCGCCAGATCGTTGACTTGCAAGGGCGGCGCCTGGTGCGGGTCAACGATCTTCAGATCGCCTACCTCAACGGGGTGGTGCGGCTGGTGGCGGTGGACACGGGCACGCGCGGGCTGCTGCGGCGCCTGGGGCTCGAGCGCACCGCCCTGTACGTGTCCCGCGTGTTCGGCCGCCAGTCGGATGAGCGCCTGCTGAGCTGGGAGTACGTGATGACCCCCCAGCCGGTGTCGCAGCCCCTTCAACTGTCTTTCGGGCGCGAGGCCCTGGCCCAACTGCGCCCGGCGGACCTGGCGGAGATCGCGAGCCAGCTCGGGGCCTCCGACCGCGACACCCTGTTTCGCTCCCTGGACGAGGAGAAGGCGGCGGACACCCTGCAGGAGCTCAGCCCGCGGCTGCAGGTCTCGGTGCTCAACTCCATGGACGACGAGCGCGCCTCCGACATCCTGGAGGAGATGGTGCCCGATGATGCGGCGGACCTGCTCGCCGACCTGCCGGAGAAACGGGCCGACGAGCTGCTGGAGCTGATGGAACCGGAGGAGGCGGCGGAGGTTAAGCAATTGCTCAGCTACCCCGAGGATTCCGCCGGCGGCCTGATGACAACGGACTTCGTGGCGCTGCCCCAGCACCTCACCGCCGATCAAGCCATCGCCCGGCTGCGCGAGCTGGCGCCGGATGCGGAGACCGTGTTCTACGTCTATGTCACCGGCAACTCGGGCCGGCTGGTCGGCGTCCTATCGCTGCACCACCTGATCGTGGCGCCGCCGGACCGGCCCATCTCGCAGGTGATGCTGAGGGATGTGATCTCGGTGCCCGCCGACACCGGCCACGATGAACTCGCGCCCCTGATGGCCAAGTATAACCTGCTCGCGCTGCCGGTCGTGGATGGGGAGCGGCGCTTGCTGGGCATCGTCACCGTGGACGACGCGATGGATACCGTGCTGGAGGAACGCAAGCCGCGCCTCGGCGGGGGCGTGCGGCCGTGACCCGCGGCGTTACCGAGCATCGGCGGCGCTGGCTGCGCCGGCCCACCTGGGCGGGGCTGATCGCCTTCCTCGCCATCGTCGGGCCGGGCATCATCACTGCCAATGTGGACAACGACGCCGGCGGCATCGCCACCTATTCCCTCGCCGGCGCACAGTACGGGTACGCCCTGCTGTGGTCGCTCGTCCCCATCACCTTCGCGCTCATCGTCGTGCAGGAGATGTGCGCGCGCATGGGCGCGGTCACCGGCAAGGGCCTCGCCGACCTCATTCGCGAGAACTTCGGGGTCAAGCTGACCTTCTTCCTCATGCTCGGCCTCTTGGTCGCCAATCTTGCCAACACGACCGCGGAGTTCTCCGGTCTGGCGGCGAGCGGAGAGATCTTCGGCGTGAGCAAGTACCTGGCGGTGCCGCTGGGCGCCCTTTTCGTGTGGTGGCTGGTCGTCAAGGGCAGCTATCGGCAGGTGGAGAAGGTCTTCCTGCTCGCGTGTCTGTTCTATGTCTCCTACTTCCTGTCGGGCATTCTCGCGCGGCCCGATTGGGGCCAGGTGCTGCATCACACCGTCACCCCCACCCTGTCGCTGCGGCCGGCCTTCGTCACCATGCTGATCGGCGTCGTCGGCACCACCATCGCGCCGTGGATGCAGTTCTACCTGCAATCCGCAGTGGTGGACAAGGGCGTATCCGCGCGCGACTACGGGTATTGCCGCATTGACGTCATCACCGGCTGCATCGTCGCCGTCATCGTCGCCGGCTTCATTCTCCTGACCACCGGCGCCACGCTCTACGCGAACCATATCCCCATCCGCACCGTCGAAGACGCCGCCCTGGCGCTGCAACCGCTGGCCGGGCGCTACTGCTCGCAGCTCTTCGCCTTCGGCCTGCTCAACGCCAGCCTCTTCGCCGCCTCGATCCTGCCCCTGGCCACCGCCTACTCGGTGTGCGAGGGCATGGGCTGGGAACGCGGCGTCAACCAGAGCTTGCGCGAGGCCCCCCAGTTCTACGGTCTCTACACCGGCCTCATCGTGATCGGCGCCGGGCTGGTGCTGCTGCCGCGGGCGCCCCTGCTCCACATTATGTATCTCTCCCAGGTCGCCAACGGCATTCTGCTGCCGTTCGTGCTTCTCTTCATGCTGGTGCTCATCAATAACCCCGCCTTGATGGGCCCGTATCGCAACTCGCGGGCGTTCAACTTCATCGCCTGGGCGACCGCCGTCATCGTCATCGCCCTCACGCTGGCCCTAGTCGTGACCACGTTCCTGGGTTAGCGTCTCTCGCCACCAAGTCACAGAGATGCCAAGGAACAGATAGTAGGGGCGCAATTCATTGCGCCCTCCCACAGCGGGCGTGATGAATCACGCCCCTACAGACAGCATACCATCAGATCGTCTTCACGCAACGTCGGAAACGGTACAGCTGCGGCTATGGATCGCACACTCGGCAGAACGATCTTTGACGGAATAGCGGCATTGTACGATGAGGCGCGGCCACAGTACCCGCCCGAGCTGATAGATGCCGCCATCTCACTATCGGGCATTCCGACCGGCGGTGCGATTCTGGAAATCGGGTGCGGCACCGGGAAGGCCAGTGAGTCCTTCGCTCGGCGCGGTTACTCGATGCTGTGCCTGGAACCGGGCCCGAACCTGGCGGCACTCGCGGCAAACAAGCTGAGTGCATATCCACGAGCGGAAGTCCGAGTAACCACATTTGAAGACTGGCCGCTTGAGCCAGAGGTCTTCGATCTCGTGATCGTAGCCGACGCGTTCAAATGGATAACGCCAGGGCTTCGTTACAGCAAGTCCGCCGCCGCCCTGAAACCGTCGGGCGCGCTTGCCATGTTCCGCAACGCCGACGCATCCCCGTATTCTGATTCAGCGTTCTTCAGGGAGTTGCAGAGCATCTACGAGCGATGTCTGCCGCGGTCGGCAGCCGACGCCCCGGAGGGGCCGTCCAGCGGATCAGTCGCCGAGAGTGGAGAGGACCTTTTTGACGATGCAATAGAGAGGCGCTATCCATGGTCGGTCACTTACGACACCCGCAGCTACCTGAATCTGCTTAACACGTACCCCGACCATCGTCTCCTGCCCGAGAAGGTCAGGAATCGGCTGTTTGCAGAGATCGCTGCGCTGATCGAAAGAAACGGCGGTACTCTCACCAAGTCGTACGTTGCCGTGCTGCGCCTAGCGAGGAAGGCGGCAGCCCAGGGAATCTCGGATTGAGAGCGCCACTTGCTTGGTGTCTTTGTGCCTTGGTGGTTAGGAATCCCTTCCTGCTCGCATGCGTCAGCACCCGCTGAAATCGCGGGGCCGCGGGCCCAGGCCGAAATGATGGAGAATCGCCCGCCGGATGCGCTGTGCAGCCTTGCCGTCACCGTAGGGACTGATCGCCCGCGCCATATCCTCATAGGCGCGCTGGTCGCGCAGCAGCGCCGTCGCCGCCGCAACGATGTCGGCGGTCTCGACCCCCACCACCCGGGCGACGCCGGCGGCGACGCCCTCGGGGCGCTCGGTGGTGCGGCGCAGCACCAGCACCGGCTTACCCAGCGCCGGCGCCTCCTCCTGCAGCCCCCCCGAATCGGTCAGCACCAGGTGAGCTCGCTTCATCAGCGACACGAATTGGGAGTAGCGCGGCGCGCGGATGAGGACTACCCGCCGCTCCGCGCCGAGCGCGGCCCGCACGACGTTCGTAACCTGCGGATTCGGGTGCAGGGCATAGACTATTAGGAGGTCCTCGAACCGGCGGGCGAGATCGCGCAGCGCCCGGCAGATGTTGCGCAGCGGGCGCCCCAGGTTCTCGCGACGATGCGCGGTAACCAGCACCAGCCGGCGCTCACGGCTGCCGAGGGCGCGGGCGATCCTGGCGGGCAGCGGCTGATCTTGCCGCGCCACCGACATCAAGGCGTCAATGACGGTGTTGCCGGTGACGTGGATGGCGCTGGCGGCTACGCCTTCGGCCAGCAATGCGGCGCGCGCGGCGTCGGTGGGGGCGAAATGCAGGTCCGCGATGGGCGTCACCAGGCGCCGGAATACCTCCTCCGGGAAGGGGTCGTACTTGTCGCCCGTGCGCAGCCCCGCCTCCACGTGGCCCACCGCGCACCGGTGATAAAACGCCGCCAGCGCGCCGGCGAATGCGGTGGCGGCATCGCCCTGCACTAGCACCAGGTCCGGTCCAATGTCGGCGAGCACCGGCTCCAGGCGCTCCAACACGCGCGAGGTGACGCGCGTCAGGCTCTGCCGCGAGGTCATGACATTCAGGTCGTAGTCGGGCTCGATGGCGAAGAGCGCAAACGACTCGTCCGCCAGCCGCCGATGCTGGGCGGTCGCGATTACGCGCACGTCGAAGAGCTGCGGGTGGCGCCGCAGTTCCAGCACTACCGGCGCCAGCTTGATCGCTTCCGGGCGCGTGCCCGCGACTACGGCTATTCGCTTTCGTTCGCTGCGCTTGACCATCCCCAAGCTCACGACGGCCACGACATGGCGACCGCCAGTGCGGAGCACACGGCGGTCACGGCGTAGATGATCAGCACCGCCTGGCGCTGCGAGAGGCCGCTCTCGAGCAGGCGGTGATGAAGGTGGTTGCGATCGCCGCGGGCGATAGGGTGGCCGGTGTGGTAGCGGCGTATCATCGCCCACGCGGTATCAAGGATCGGCACCGCGAAGGCCACCACCGGGGTCACCAGCACCACCGACGCGGCGATCTTGAAGGTCCCCAGCACCGCTATCGCCGCCGCCGTGTAGCCGAGGAAGTGGCTGCCCAGGTCGCCCATGAACACCCGCGCGGGGTTAAAGTTGTAGGGCAGGAAACCAGTCGCGCATCCCGCCAGCGCCGCCGACATCGCCGCCGCCCCCAGCTGCCCGCGATCGAGCGCTACCGCCGCCAGCGCCACCGAGGCTATCGCCACCACCCCCGCCGCCAGGCCGTCGAGCCCGTCAATGAAGTTGATGGCGTTGACGATCGCCACCACCCACGCCACTGTCAGCGCGCCGCCCAGCCACGCCGGGACCGGATGTCCGGCGAGTCCGCTGATGGTGACACCGAAGGGCAGCAGCAGGGCCGCGCACGCCACCTGTCCCAGGAGCTTCGGCAGTGAGCGCATCTCGCAGCGGTCATCTATCGCGCCCAGCACCGAGATGGCGGACGCCCCCAGCACCACCGCTGCCAGGTGGCCCAGCGGCACATCGGGGCCGATGCGCCCTGCTCCCGCCGCCAGCAGCCCCGCGCCCATGGCGGTCACGAAGCCGATGAGCATCGCGAGCCCCCCCCAGGTCGGCGTCGGGCTCTCATGCACGCGCCGGCTCCGCGGGTGATCAACCGCGCCGGTGCGAAGGGCGAGTGCGATTACCCCCGGGGTCGCCACCGCCGCGACCACGGCCGCCGCGGCGAAACAAGTCACGAGCACAGAGGCTCCGGGCCCGCCCATGAATCCTCCACCCCACGCATGCGGTGACAGCCGCAAGCAGCTGCGGCGACGGTGCGCCCCCGGTGCATGCGCGCACTCGCGCCGCCGCTCCCGAGGGGCGAGGCCCGCGGTGAGTCGAACCCGGGCGCCGCTGGTGGGCGCTTACGCGCCCAGAAACTGAGCGCGTTCGTCCTGCACCACCGGCTGAGTCAATGGGATGGCAAAGGTGAAGGTGGATCCCTTGCCGACTCTGCTGTCAGCCCAGATGCGACCTTTATGGGCCTCGACGAGGTGCTTGACCAGGTAAAGACCGATGCCCGTGCCGCCGGCGCGCCGGGCGTCCCCGCTCTCGACACGGTGGAAACGGGCGAAGATCTTGTCCAGATGCTCGGCCGGGATTCCCACTCCCTCGTCCCTGACGCTGACCTCGACCTCGTCGCCGGCGATGCGAGCCGACACCCACACGTGCCCCCCGTCAGGGCTGTACTTGATGGCGTTATTGATGAGGTTGGTCAGCATCTGATCGATCTTGTCCTCATCCGCAATCACCGGCGGCAGGTCCTCGGCCACATCGAGCACGATGCTGTGGCGAGTGGTGTACGACTGCTGGCTGGTCACCACTCTCCCCGCGAGGGTCCGCAGGTCAACCGGCTTGAGGCTGAGCTCCAGCGCGCGCCCGGCCTCGATGCGGGAGACATTGAGCAGGTCGTTGATGAGCCGCACCAGACGGTCGCACTCCTGGTCAATGATCTGATAGAACTCCGCCTGGGTGTCGCGATCGTAGTAGCCCTCGGCATCGTCGAGCAGGGTGCGGATGAAGCCCTTGATCGAGGTCAGGGGAGTGCGCAGCTCGTGCGACACCGTGGCCACGAACTCCGTCTTCATGCGCTCGACGTTGCGCAGGTCGGTGATGTCGTTGAAGGTGGCAACGACGCCCGCGACCGTGGCATCCTGGTTTCGCAGAAGCGCGGTCTGCACCTGGAATACGCGCTCGCTGGGCGTGTAGAGCGACACCTCCTCCGCTTTCTCCTCCGCGTCCTCAAGCGAAGCGCTGACCAGCGATTGCACCTTCTCGTTGCCCACCACGCCGGCCAGGCTCTGACCCGTGCCGTCGTCCTGGTGCATCCCGAAGATACGGCGCGCCGCCGAGTTCATGAGCAGGATCTGCCCGCTGGTGGCGACCACCACCACCCCGGACAGCATGCTCTGGAAGGTCGACTCGAGCTGCTGCTTGGCGGCGGCGACGGCGATGTAGACCTGGGCGTTCGAGATCACCGACGCCGCGCTGCGCGCGAGCACGGTCAGCAGTCGCACGTCCTCCTCGTCGAACCCCCCACCTCCGCGCTTGTTGAACACGTGCAGCACACCGATGGTCTGACGGTCCACCACCTCCTGGTTCTCGTCGCGGAACTCAATCGCCAGGGGCACGCTCAGGCTGTTGCGCACCTTGAGCAGAGCCACGTTCTCCTTGACCGTGCGCGGGTCCGCGAGCAGGTCATCGCACAACACCGGCGCGCCGTTGCGGAAGGCCTCGCCGGATACCCCCTGCGTCGCGCGCACGCGGAAGGTGCTGACCTCGTCGTCGGTGAGGCCAAAGGCCGGCACCTGCGCCCGCAGTTCCCCTGACTCTTTGTCGTAGAGCATGATGACGCATTTGTCGGCCTGCAAGATCATGGCCACCTTCTTCACAAACAGGCGCAGCGTGTTCTGCAGCTCGCTGGCGGTAGTGATTGGTGGCGGCGCCTCGGTGGCCATCGAGGTCGCCGACAGTTGATCCTCGAGGGTGCGTTTGTTACGTTCCAGCTCCGCCAGCCGCGTACGCAGCCGTTCGATCTCCGCGTGCAGATCGCGGATCTGGTCCTCGGTGCGGTCAGCCACAGTCTTACCTCGCTACGACCAACGGATGAGTTCGCTCAACGGCCTCCATTGTAGGGCAACCTGCGCGCGGGCGTCAAGCATGACGCCCGCAGCAGCATCCGCGCTGTGTCGAAACGGATTCACCGCCCTGATGAGCACCGCCGTCCATTTCAACCGCAGCCGACTTGCGATCAACCATTGGCGCCGCGTCAACCCGGAACATGATGGGACGTCCCTTGTGGGGACGTGATTCCCTCCACGGGGCGGGCAGGCATCACGCCCACGCGCACAGGGCGCAACGCCTGCTTGTCGGCGTTGACGATCACGAGGCGTACGGCGACTGGCGCACCTCCCAGATTACCCAGCGCGCGCACCCGCCCTCACGCTCGACGCGCCTCAGCAGATAGCCGACAGAGACCATCGTGCGTTGGTCGTAGGGGTCGTCGAAGACATGCTTGCCCGTGAGCCGCGCCCAATCCGCCGTGCCCACGTAGCGCACTGATGTCAGGTCGAAACTCACGGTGCGAATGCTGGCGAACGCGTCTGCGGTCAACTGCCGGAACTCGTCAGCGGAGAGGCCGTGCGTGTACTCATCGCGGAAGTAACTCGCGATCGTGTGTTCGGAGTCGAGGTGCGTGTCCAGGAGCTCAATGCGCTCCTGGAGCCACGCCTGCTCGATGTCGCGCTTGGCCTCCATCAGGCTCTCGCAGGGCCAGGAGACGTAGGGGAGGTAGGTCTCGCCGGAGGCCCAGCGGTCCGACTCGGTGACGATCACCACTGGCGGCGGGGCATAGTAGTAGAAGTAGCCCGGATAGGTGTGGCCGTAGTAGTAGGGCCAGATATACCACGGGCAGTCGTGGTAGTGAAGCCATAGGTAGAAGCCAAGATCGTAGGGATAGTACCAGTAGTGGAAGTCCGGGGCATCACGTCGGCGCAGTTCCCGCTCCCTGCGCAGTTGCTCGAAGTAGCCGCGGCTGCTCCAGCCCGGCCGCAGCGGGGACTTGATTCCGTCCAGCAGCGCCCCGTCACCCTTCCATGCGCTCGCCGCGGGCGAGTCGCGTGGAGGGCCCGCGGGAGCCATGACCGGCGATTCGGTCCCCGGTTGCGCGTGCTCAAAGAGCCCGCCGCCCGAGCCCGGCCGGTGACCGGGCTTAGGCGCGGCCTCCGGCGGAGGGGGCGGCTGCTTTGCCTTCACTTGCTTGAAGAATCCGCCGCTGTCGCTCTTATTGCTGTCGCTGTGCTTGGCACTGTCCGCCGAGGGGGGCGCCTTCTTCTCTTTCGCCTTGGCGAAGAACCCAGCCTGGGCAGGGCCCAGCGCCGTGAGCGGCTTCGGCACCGCCCCCACCAATAAGGCCAACGCCAGCAGGCCGGTAGCCCACGTCATCGCCCGCCTCGCCCACAACTTACTCATGGTGGCGTCCTCCTTCGTGTCGTTCCTACATCCTCGGCTTACATGTCGCTGATGTTATTCCCCTTTGGCCGCGCGATTACCCGCCTCGGCTGGTCCTTCGCCGCCTCCTTGTGGCGGGAGGAGCAGCCCGCTGCCGGGATCACTTACACGCCCCCTGGCCGGGGCTGCCATCACCCAGTTGTGAATCGCACGTGGATCACATCCCCTTCCTGCACCACGTAGTCTCTGCCCTCCACTCGCAGCAGCCCTCGTCGGTGCGCCTCTTCCCATGACCCGACCTGATCGAGCGTCTCGAAATCCATCACCTCCGCGCGCACGAATCCACGCTGCATGTCGCTGTGAATGCCCCCCGCGGCCTCCGAGACCGTAGTTCCGCGCGGCGCCGGCCACGCGCGGGCCTCCTTGCCCACGGCGGTGAAGAAGGTCACCAGGTCAAGCGCCTGATAGCTGGATGCGATCACCATGTCCAGCGCGTCAGCCGCCACCCCCAGTTCAGCGGCAAACTGCGCGCGTTCACCGGCAGGAAGCTGCGCCAACTCGGCCTGGATCTTTCCGCTCAGTTCGAGCGATGCCGATCCTCGCTCCTCGGCGTAAGCCCGCAGCCCGGCGGCGAGTGGGCCGGATTCCCCGACATTCTCCGCCACGTTGGCCAGGTAGAGCTCCGGGCGCGCCGTCAGCAGGTGCAGCTCGGCGAGCACCCCCCCTTCCGCCTCGGTCGCTTGCACCGCCGCCGCGCGCTGCCCACGCCCGAGGACGTCGGCGAGGTGCTCGAGAAACACCATCTGCCGGCGCACCTCGGCGGAGCCGCTCTTGGCCTCGACTCGCGCCTTCTCCAGGCGGCGCTCGACGGTGCCCAGATCGGCGAGCGCCAGCTCGAGGTCCACGATCTCGGCATCGCGCCGCGGGTCCACGTCTCCCTCCACGTGCGCCACCTGCGCATCGGCGAAGCAGCGCGCGACGTGCAGAATCGCATCCACCTCGCGAATGTGCGCGAGGAACTGGTTGCCCAGGCCCTCGCCCTCGCTCGCCCCGCGCACCAACCCGGCGATGTCCACGAACGCGACCGTCACCGGAACCGCCCGCTCCTGGCCGAAGGTCTCCGCCACTCGCTCCAGCCGCGGATCGGGCACCGGCACCACCGCCCGGTTCGGCTCCACCGTGCAGAAGGCGTAGTTCGAGACCTTCGCCTGGCCGCCGCAAAGAGCATTGAAGATGGTGGACTTCCCCACATTCGGGAGCCCGACTATGCCGATACGAATCACGCGTCACCGCCACCACCTCCGGTTCGACGGCGGGGGTCGCGCCCCTGCCCGGCGGGCTGCGCTGAACCCCGGGCGCCGCCGAGGCGGACTTGCAGCCCGCTATGACGCCTGGGTCATGGCGCGCTCGGCCTCCGAGACCAGCGACGTCAGCTCGCCCGCGCGATCTCCTCGCGCCACGCTGGTGCGACCGTCGCACGCCGCCTGCGACAACTCCACCAACGGCTGAAGCGCGAGCGCCAGGCGCTCCAGCGCTTCGCGCCGCTGCGTCTGAACGCTGACCTGGCGGGCCTGGTCGCTCAGCCGCGTCAAACGTTCGGCCTGGGCGAGCATGGCGTGCTCGTCAGTGGCGGCAGGGGTGTCGGGGGCGGTCGGCGCGGCCTGATGGAAGCGCAGCTTGAGTTCGCGCACGGCGCGGCGCAGTCCGCGGCCCTCATCCATGAGACGCTTGAGCATGAGGGCCTTGCTGATGCCGGCGAAGTCGTAGATGCGGCGCGAGGACCCGCGCTCGGCGCCGCCGTTGCAGCAAGGGATGATGCCCTTGTCAGTCCAGTAGCAGAGTTGGCGGCGCGTCACGCCGCACAGCTCCGCCGCCTTGCCCGCGGTCAGGCGGAGACGGCCGAAAACTTGCGCGGGATGCACCCGCGCACCGACGGTTGAGTTTGCAGCGAGCGACCCTTCCATGTGCGCATGCCTCCTGATGTCCATGTCAGGACGGCACGCGCCAGGTCCAGCATACGCGACCGACTACCAGGAGCCCGTCCAGCTAGCAGTCGAATGCTAGCACAACGCGGCCTCGCCGCCTAGCCCCGATCTCGTGCAACGTGTGCCGCGCAGCGGACAACCGCGACTTCCCACCTGATCCGTGCTTCGCGCAAAGGCACGAGGTAATGCTGCCTCCGACGCCGAAGCAGCGGTGCGGGGGACTCGTGAGAACAGGTTGAAGCCGCTGTCATCATCGCAGCTACAGGTGGTCACGGGGGCCTTCGGCTACCTGGGCAGACACATCACCTCGCTGTTGCTGGAGCAGGGACAGCGCGTGCGCACGCTCACGAATCATGCGAACCGCCCCCATCCGTTTGGAGATCGCGTTGAGGCGGTGCCCTTCCATTTCGATGTGCCGTCAAAGCTGACGGCGAGCCTGCGCGGAGCAGCGACGCTGTACAACACCTACTGGGTGCGCTTCAGCCGCGGCGACGCCACCTTCGACCGGGCGGTTGCCAATTCGCTGGTTCTGATCCGCGCGGCGACCGAGGCCGGTGTGCGGCGGATAGTCCACATCGGCATCACCAACCCGTCCCTGGATTCGCCGCTGCCTTACTTTCGCGGCAAGGCGGTGGTGGAGCGCGCCCTGCTGGAATCGGGAATGTCCTACGCCATCTTGCGGCCGACGGTGCTGTTCGGCGAGGGGGACATCCTCATCAACAACATCGCGTGGTTGCTGCGGCGCCTGCCTGTTTTCGGGTTATTCGGAAAGGGCGAGTACCGGCTGCAGCCCGCCCACGTGGGAGATGTCGCCGCACTTGCCGTCGAATCGTCCGGGCGGGTGGGAAACGTGATCCTGGACGCCGTCGGCCCGGAGACGTACACATTCGAGGAGCTGGTTCGGCTCGTGCGGCAGCGGGTGGGGAGCCGGGCGATGATCGTTCGCGTCCCGGCGCTTGCGGCGCTCGCCGCCGCCCGCCTGATTGGGTCGCTGGTGGGAGATGTCGTCATCACGCCGGACGAGGTCTCCGGGCTTACGGCCAATCTGCTGGTCTCGGATCAACCGCCGACCTGCCCTACCCGATTCAGCCGATGGCTGCAAGACCACGCCCACGAGCTCGGCGCTCACTACGCGTCGGAGCTGGAGCGACATTACCGCCGCGCGTAGTGAATCCGCTACAGCATCCCCTTTTCCTTCATGCTCAGCCAACGGCCGTCGCCGATGATGAGGTGGTCGAGCACTTCGATGCCCATGATCTTGCCCGCCTCGACCAAGCGCGCCGTGAGCGCCTGGTCCTGCTTGCTCGGCGTGGGGTCGCCGCTGGGATGGTTGTGGGCGACGATAATGGCGGCGCCCGAGTGTGATATCGCCTCGTGGAAAACCTCGCGGGGATGCGCGACGTTCGAGTTGAGGCTGCCGACGGAAACGGAGCGCACGGCGATGCAGCGATTGCGCGTATCAAGCACCAGCACCTCGAAATGCTCCTTGTCGTGGTAGCGCATCTTCTCCATGATCAGGTTGGCGGCGAGGTCGGGGCGATTGACTTCGGGGCGCTCCTCGGTGGTGGTGGCCAGGCGCTTGCCCAGCTCGAAGGCGGCCTTGATCTGCGCCGCCTTGGCCGTACCCATGCCCGGCACCGCCGACAGCTCCGCGACCGTCGCCTTAGCGATAGCTCGCAGGCTGCCGAAACGGCTCAAGAGCTGGTTGCCGAGGGTAATGGCGGAGCCGCGGCTGGACCCGACGCGGATGATGATGGCCAGCAGCTCGGGGGTGGACAGCGCCTCGGCGCCGAAGCGGACGAGCCGCTCGCGCGGCCGCTCGTCGGCGGGCAGCTCGCGGATCAGTGTGTGGTAAGCTTCCATCGCTCCCCCAGGTGCGCGCGAACGCGCCACGGAGCAGTTCGCCTCGACGCCGGGGCGCTCCTGCCGCCGCCGGAGCTGTCAACGCTGGAGCGAGGGCAAGCAATCACATGCGCGACCCGGAGGTCGTGCACACCAACTTGCCGTGCTTGACGCCGCGGGTGCTGACCAGGCGGTCGGCGATGGCGCGCACGTCGGCGGGGCGCCCCTTGAGCACCACGACTTCCAGGCAGTTGTGGCGGTCGAGGTGGACGTGGGTGCTGCAGATGACCGCCCCACCATGCGCGTGCTGAAGGTGGGTCAGCGCCTCGCCCAGTTCGCGGGTCTGGTGGTCGTAGACGATGGTCACGGTGCCGACGACTTGCGACCGATCGCGCGCCCACTCCTCCCCCACCAGGTAGTCCCGGATGATGTCGCGGATGGCCTCCGAGCGACTGCGGTACCCCTTGCTGCGAATGACGCGGTCGAATTTGCGCAGCAGGCGTCCGCTCATGGACACCCCAAAGCGCTCCAGCTCTTTGTCTTCTCTCTGATCGTGGTTTCTCATGGCACGAACGTGTGAGAAGGTAGCACAAGCCGGCGCGTCTGTAAAGGGCGCGACGGAGCCCCGATTGCCCCTCCCCCTGCGGTTGAGTGAGGGTCGCACGGTGGGGCCCCGACCCTCGGGGCCGACCTTCTCGCCCCGACAAGTCGGGGCGCTGCCAATCCACCCCCAACCTTCTTCTCCCTGGCAGGGAGAGGGGTTCGCACACACATCTGCGGCGACGAGTCTCATCCGGCTGCTGAGAACGGCGCTCCTGCGACCCGGCAAGCGCACTTGCGTACTGCCACGGGAACGCTTATAATGCTGGTTCGATGGACAGTTGCAGGCAGGGGACCGCCACCAGGGAGGCTTCATGAAGGTTGTGATCGTCGGGTGCGGCCGGGTCGGCGCCGCGCTCGCCACGTTGATGGCGCGCGAGGGGCACGAGGTCACGATTGCGGACCGGGATGTTGGGTCCTTTCGCCGCCTTGGCTCGGACTTCGTGGGCACGCGCCTGGTGGGCAGCGCGATTGACCAGGACACGCTGCTGCGCGCGGGCGTGCCGAACGCCGACGCCTTCATCGCGGTCACGCCCGGGGACAACACCAACATCATGGCGACGCAGATCGCCCAGACCAAGTTCGGGGTGCCGCGGGCGATGGCGCGCATCTACGACCCCATCCGCGCCGAGGCCTACAGCAAGATGGGCATCGCAACTTTCTGCTCGACGTGCGTCGGTGCGGGAATCATTAGGGACCTCATCGCCGGCGACCCGGTGCGCAGCTACGAGGAGTGCGCCAAGCTCACGAGCGAGCTCGGGCGCTAGGGCGGAGGGGTGAACATGTACGTGATCGTCGTTGGCGGGGGCAAGGTCGGCTACCATCTGACCAAGACGCTGATCGAGGAGGGACGCGAGGTCCTGCTGCTGGAGAAGGACCGGCGGCGCGCGGAGGCGCTAACGGAGGAGCTGGGGGAGGTGGTGCTGGCGGGTGACGGATGCGAGGTGCGGGTGATGTCGGAGGTGGGGATGGGGCGCGCGGAGGTCGTGGTTGCAGTCACCGGCGACGATGAGGATAACCTGGTGATCTGTCAGATGGCGCGGCGACACTTCGACGTCAAGCGCACGATCGCGCGGGTCAACGACCCGCGCAACGAGGAGATCTTCCGTCTGCTCGGAATAGACGCTACGGTGGTGAGCACGCGCATCATCTACAGCCTGATTGAGCAAGAGGTGGACACCGGGCAGGTGGTGCCGCTGACCGCGCTCAAGCGCGGCGGGATCGAGGTCGTGGAGGCGGACCTATCGGAGCAATCCCCGCTGGTGGGGCGCGCCCTCAAGGACATTCACCTGCCGGGCGACGCGGTGATCGCGGTGATCATTCGCGGCGATCAGATGGTGCTGCCGAGCGGTACCACCCGGTTCGAGGCGAGCGATTGCATCGTCGCTCTCACGCGCCCGAATGACGAGCGCGCCCTACGCGAGGTGATAACCGGTCCGCTCGCGTGACCTGCGGGGCGGCGCGACCTCAATTCAGCGCTATCTTTATCTATCAGGGAGGGTTGCTGACATGCGTTTAGGAGTACTAACCGGCGGCGGCGACTGCCCAGGGCTCAATCCGGCCCTGCGCGCCGTCGTCATGCGCGCCATGGACTTCGGCGATGAATGCGTCGGCATCAAGCTCGGCTGGGGGGGGCTGATCAACGGCGACACCGTGCCCCTCACGATTGACGTCGTGGACGACATCATCTCGCGCGGGGGCACCATCCTCGAGTCGTCGCGCACCAATCCCTTCAAGCGCGAGCAGGACCTGCAAGCGACCCTCGATCATATCCAGGAGCTCAAGCTCGACGTCATCATCGCCCTCGGCGGCGAGGACACTTTGGGGGTTGCGCACAAGCTGTTCAAGCTTGGGGTGCACACCGTCGGCGTCCCCAAGACCATGGACAACGACCTCAATCGCACCGACTATACCTTCGGCTTCGACAGCGCGGTGCAGGTGGCGACCGATGCCGCCGATCGCCTGCGCGACACCGCCCGCTCCCACCGGCGGGTGATGGTGCTGGAGGTGATGGGGCGCCACGCCGGCTGGGTAGCCCTGGAAACCGGGGTCGCCGGCGGCGCCGATTGGATCCTCATCCCCGAGGAGCCGCTCGACCTGGACGAGATGTGCGGCCATCTGGGCAAGCTGCGCGAGCGCGGCAAGCACCACGGCCTGGTGGTGGTGTCCGAGGGCGTGGAGGTCACCGAGGCCGACCATACCGCCGCCCACACCGATGATTTCGGCCACGTCGTTCTGCGTGAGCGCGGGGTCGGCGAGTTCGTGGCCAAGGAGATCGAGGAGCGCGCGGGCTTCGAAACCCGACTGGCGGTGCTGGGGCACATCGTGCGCGGCGGGGCGCCCACCGCTTTCGACCGCATGCTGGCCACACGCCTAGGCATTCGGGCGGTGGACTTGGCGCACGAGGGCAAGTTCGGCTATATGGCCTCGCTGACCAACAACCAGTATGTAGGGGTGCCCCTGGAGCAGGCGGTGGCGGAGCTGAAAACCGTACCCCACGAGCTCTACCAGGAAATCAAGACGCTGTTCAAGTGAGCGCGGGAAGGGCCGAGCCATGAAACGCATCGCAGTCATGACCAGCGGCGGCGACGCGCCGGGGATGAACGCGGCCATCCGCGCGGTGGTGCGGCGAGCGGTCCATCATGGGCTGGAAGTGATGGGCGTGCGCCACGGCTACCGCGGCCTCATGGCCGCTGACTTCCAGCCGCTGCCGGCGACCGCGGTCAGCGGCATCATCAACCGCGGCGGCACCATCCTCTTCACCGCGCGCTGCCCGGAGTTCAAGACCGAAGAGAAGCAGCGCCAAGCGGTGGAGCAACTCCATCGCCACGGCATCGAGGGCGTGGTCGTCATCGGCGGGGATGGCTCCCTGCACGGCGCGCACGAGCTGTGGCACAAGTGGCAGGTGCCGACGGTGGGCGTCCCCGGCAGCATTGACAACGATCTTGCGGGCACCGACTCCTCGATCGGCTTCGACACGGCGGTCAACACGGCGCTGGACGCCATAGATAAGATCCGCGATACCGCGGTCAGCCACGAACGCATCTTCGTGGTCGAGGTCATGGGGCGCACGGTGGGTTTCATCGCGCTGCACGTCGGTCTGGCCGGGGGCGCAGAGGCGATCCTCATCCCCGAGATCCCGTTTGAGATCAACAAGATCGGCGTTACCATCAAGCGGGGGCGCGAGCGCGGCAAGGAGTCGTACATTATCGTCGTCGCCGAGGGCGCCGCCCGCGGCTTGGCGGTGGCCGCCGATATCGAGGCCATCACCGGCGCGGACACCCGTGCTACCGTTCTCGGCCATGTGCAGCGCGGGGGCGCGCCCACCGCCGCCGACCGCGTGCTGGCCACGCGCCTGGGCGCCGCCGCGGTGGACTGCCTGGTCGAGGGGCGCGCCGGGAGCCTGGTCGGCATCCAATCCGACCGCGTGGTGGTCTCCCCGGTGGACACGGTGTGGAGTCAGCAGAAGACCATAGACAGATCGCTGTACGATCTCGCGCTGGTGCTGGCGAGCTGAGCCGACGCCGGTCGCTTGCGCGGGCAGGCGGCGCCGGGCGGCGGCGACATACGCAAGTCTAAGTACGCCCGGACCGCGCACTACTTCGGCCCGGGCGGCCATGTATCTCAGGAGGTCTTAACGATATGGGTGACGCATCACAGGCGGGCGCGGCGATGAGCGAGTCGCAGATCGTCCTCCCCCACCTCCAGCCGCTGGAGATCGGGATGCTGTGGGCGGTGCTGGCGACGGCGATCATCGCGCTGCTCTATGGCTGGCACCTGACGCGCAAGGTCATGCGCGCGTCACCCGGAAGCGACGCCATGCAGAGCGTCGGCGCCGCCATCCACGACGGCGCCATGGCCTACCTCGGGCGCCAGTTTCGCACCATGATCTGGCTCATCCTGGCCATTACCATCGGGCTCTACTTCCTCTACCTCGGCAAGTACGCCGAGGACCGCATGATCCCGCTGGGCATCGCGCTGTCGTTTCTGATGGGGGTCTTCGCTTCTTACGGCGCCGGCTACGTCGGCATGGGGCTGGCGGTGCGCGCCAACGTGCGGGTCGCCAACGCCGCGCTCGGCAGCTTCAAGCGCGCCCTGGAACTGGCCTTCCAGGCCGGCACGGTCTCGGGCATGTTCACCGTCGGGCTGGGGCTGCTGGGCGCGACCGTCATCTTCCTCGCCTTCAAGGAAAACGCCATGCGCGTGCTGGTGGGCTTCGGCTTCGGCGGCTCGCTGGCCGCCCTCTTCATGCGGGTCGGCGGCGGGATTTTCACCAAAGCGGCTGACGTCGGAGCCGACCTCGTGGGCAAGGTCGAAAAGGGCATCCCCGAGGACGATCCGCGCAATGCGGCGGTCATCGCCGACAACGTCGGCGATAACGTCGGCGACTGCGCGGGGATGGCGGCCGACGTCTTCGAGAGCTACGAGGTAACCCTGGTCGCCGCCATTATCTTGGGCGCGGCCGCCATCTTCCTGGGCAAGGATATGGGCTTCGGGCTCAAGCTCATCATCTATCCCCTGCTGGTGCGCGCGGTGGGGGTGTTCGCCTCCATCGCCGGCACCTGGTTCGTGCGCGGCCGCGACGACGAGAGCATGAATCCGATGCAGCCGATCAACATCGGCTTCTGGGTATCGGCGCTGCTGGCGGCGGTGGGCTTCGGCGTCGCGACCCTCTTCTACCTGCCGGACTGGCGCTTCTTCTTCGCCACCTTAATGGGCATCGTCCTCGCCCTCATCATCGGCCGCCTGACCGAGCACTTCACCGCCACCGACAAGGGGCCGGTGACGGAGATCGCTCGCGCCACCCGCACCGGCGCCGCCACCATGCTTCTCGCCGGGCTGGCGGAGGGCATGGAGAGCAGCGTGTGGGCGATCCTCGCCATCTGTCTGACCATGCTCGGCTCTTTCGTCATCTTCGGCGGCAACCTGGCGCTGGCGTTCTACGGCGTGGCGCTGGCGGGGCTGGGGCTGCTGACTACGACCGCCTACATCCTGGCGATGGACACCTTCGGCCCCATCTCGGATAACGCCAACGGCATCTTCGAGATGTCCGGGGCACTCAAGGAAGGGGATAGCGAGAACGTCGCCGCCCATCGCATCGTCGCGCGGCTGGATGCGGTGGGCAACACCACCAAGGCGCTCACCAAGGGCTTCGCCATCGCCACCGCGGTGCTGGCGGCGACGGCGCTCTTCGCCTCCTTTGCCGCCGAGGGCGGGCTGGCGGGGGGCATCCCGGTGGATTACCCGCCGGTGTTCATCGGCCTGCTCATCGGCGGCGCGGTGCCGTTCCTGTTCTCCAGCTTCGCCATTCGCGCGGTGGGGCGCGCGGCGAGCCTGTTGGTCGAGGAAGTGCGCCGTCAATTCCGCGAGATCCCGGGCATCATGGAGGGCACCGGCCGCCCCGACTACTCGCGCTGCGTCGCGATCAGCACCGCCGCCGCCCAGAAGGAGCTGATCGGACCCGGCCTGCTGGCGATAGCCACGCCCATCGCGGTGGCTTTCGGACTCGGCCCCGCCGCCCTGGGGGGCTACCTTGCGGGAGCGATCCTCACCGGCCAACTCCTGGCCGTGTTCATGGCCAACACCGGCGGCGCGTGGGACAACGCGAAGAAGAAGATCGAGGACGGCCTCTACGGCGGCAAGGGCAGCGACAACCACAAGGCGGCCGTCATCGGCGACACGGTGGGCGATCCGCTCAAGGATACCGCCGGCCCCGCGCTGAACCCGCTGATCAAGGTAATGAACCTGGTCGCGATCCTCATCGCGCCCTTCGTCGCGGTCGGGCAACTGGAGACGATGAACCTGGCCGGGCGGGCGCTGGTGGTGGCGGCGGCTATCGCCGCGCTGGCGGTAGCGGTAGGCTTCAGCAAACGCAGCGGAGTCACGGCTGAACCGTCGCCCGGGGAAGGCGGCGACGCGAGCGGCTGACGGCGCCGTCGGCCGCGGGCGTCAACGCCACTGCTGCGACGAGTCCTGCATGCGTTCGACGATGCGGCCCACCTCGGTCACGATGCCGCGGCGCACCGTCGCCTCCCAGAAGCGGATCTGCCCGGCGCCGGCCTCGCGCGCCTCGAACAGGGCTTCGTCGGCGCGGCCGATGAGCTGGTCCGCGTTGCTGGGCATTTCGCGTGCCACCACGGCGCCCGCGCACAGCGTGACACAGTGCGCCTCGTCTTCACCCTCGAATCGGAACTCGCGGTGAGCCATGGCCTGGCACACCCGCGTTGACACTGCGCGGGCCGCGTCAATCCCGCCGTGCGGCAGCAGCACCGCGAGCTCGTCGCCGCCGAAGCGCGCGACGATGTCCTGCGACCGCACATAGCGCCGCAGCAGGTCGGCGAACGCCAGCAGCACCGCATCCCCGGCCGCGTGTCCGTGCTCGGAGTTGATGCCACGCATGCCGTCCACATCGAACAGCACGACGGCAATGGGAGCGCCGTTTACGCGCGCCGCTTCGACCTCCGCCGTCAGCAGCCGCCGGAACTCGCTGCGATGATAGAGGCCGGTGAGTTCGTCGGTCACCGACAGCCGGCGCACCTCGGTCGCCAGGCGCGCGTTCTCAATCGCCACCGCGGCCTCCTGCGTCAGCGCCGTCAACAGCTCCAGCTCCGCCTGCGCGAAGGTGTCGCCGGAGCGACTAAAGAGCTGCAGCGCCCCGTAGGTATGATCTCCGTACGCAAGGGGCACCGACACCGCACAGCAGCCGTCGCCTGGGCGGTTGAGCTCCGGATGCCGCCCCAGCGGGTCGGTCACGGTCGGCGCCCGCTGCACCAGGCAGTGCTCCGCCAGGTGGAGATCGAACGGCGGTTGCTCACACATATGGGTGCGCGCTCGCTGAGCGCGCGAGGTAACCGCGACTTGGCCGAAGTCGCGCCCGGTCTCGTGCTCGCCGGCGGCGACGCGGGTCGCCATCACCGTCAGTTGGCCGGCCTCACCGCTTAGCGCCAGGTAGCCGGCGCTCGCGCACGACAGCTCCAGCGCCAACTCCAGGGTCGTGTCCGCCACGCTTTGCAGGCCGTTCTCGGTGTGCACCGCGCGGGCGACGCGGTAGAGTGCCGACAGTCGCTCGACTGCGCGTTCGAGCCGGTCCGTCAGCTGGCGCTGGCCCCTGGAGAGCGTCGCCACGGTCCCGAAAAACAGCGCCAACACCAGCGCCGACCCGCCGAATGTCGCCAGCTGCAGCGCCGCGGTGCTGACGACCGTGGACTCGAGGCCGCCCGCGACCATGATTAGCGCGTAGCAGAGTCCGGCCAGCGCCGACGACATGATCGCCTGACGGAAATCCAGCCGCATGCTGGCGTTCAGAATGGGCAGGTAATAGAGCAGATAGTACTCACTGTGCAAGCCGCCGGTATGCCACACCAGCCCGGTAATGTAAAACACGTCCAGGCTCACCAGCGCCCCGGTGTCGGGCCGGTGACGGCGCGCGTAGTGCTGGGCCATCGCCGTCACCAGGATATAGACGCCGCCGAAGGCGAGGAAGAGGTCCAGTCCAAGGCCGGGCGCGCCGGGATAGGCACGCAGGCGCGTCATGATGGTGGTCGTCAGCAGGACGACGGCGCGCACTACTGACGCGACTCTATCGAGCACCTGGGGGTAGTGATTCTTCATCTCGAGATCGGCTCCGCCGCCGGGGCGTGGGTCATGATGCCGCCCGGCGCTGCGCCTATGATGTGCGCGGTCACGTTGCGTGTCGGGGCACGACGCGCGCTCCCCGCCGCCACTCGCAGACCTTGCTCCTGCCCGAATCCTTGGCCTCGTACAAAGCGCGATCCGCCTTCTGCAGGAGCAGGCTGGCCGAGAGTTCGCCCTCTGATGCAGCCACGCCGATGCTGACCGTGGGCTGCCAGCCGTCGGCGGCCCAGCCAAACCGCAGCGCCCCCAGCTCGCGCTGTATCTTGTCGGCGACTGCCCGAGCGCCGGAGATATCGGTCTGCGGCAGGATGATGGCGAACTCGTCCCCGCCGTAGCGCGCGGCAGTGTCCTCAGTGCGAATGACGGCCTCGAGGCGGCCCGCGAGCGCCTGCAGCACCTGATCGCCTGCCTGGTGCCCGTAGGAATCATTGCAGTGCTTAAAGTCGTCCGCGTCCAGCAGCACCAGCGACACCTGCCCGCCATGGCGCGCGGTGCGGCGGATCTCCGCCTCCAGGCGCCGCTCGAACTCGCGCCGGTTATAGATCCCCGTAAGGTAGTCCACCGCGGCGGCGCGCTTGGTCTCCGCGCGCAGGCGCACGTTCTCGATCGCCATGCCGCCCTCCGCGCACATGGCCCGCAGCAGTTCGATCTCGTGCACGCTGAGACCGCTCGGCGAGCCGCTACGCACTTGCAGCACCGCTAGCGGACTGCGCCCGACGAACAACGGCACCGCCACCCGCCGCACCGGACTCGCGGCATCCGGCTGGCCTGCTTCGCGCGACACCGAGTCGCGCCGCTCCACCGCCTCGCGCGCCAGTTCCTCGTCGAAGTCCAACTCCGGCGCGCCCTCCGCGTGCTGCCGCGCGAGCACTTGGAACTTGCCGTCGTCATCCAGCATCGCCAGCGCCCCGCTGTCGGCCTCCGATAGGCGCGTCGCCTGACGCAGCATCGTGTCCAGCACGTCCCGCACGCTGTCACGGGCGCTGCCCGCCCGCGCCACATCATAGACGGCAGACACGCTCTCCAGCGCCTCTTGCAGACGCCGGTTCAGCAGGCGATTGGCGCGCGCCTCATGCGCCAGCATGGCGAAGAAGATGGCGAGAATCACCACCGATCCCCCGAAGGTTCCGGCGCGAAGCAAGCTCGTCGTCACCACCGGCACCATCGGCCCGGTGCCAATCGCGATGAGGACGTAGCTCAACCCCGCCAGCAGCGAGGTGGTGATGGCGTCACGGAAGTTGAGGCGAGCCGCCCCGTGGAGGATGGGCAGGTAGTAGAGCAGATAGTACTCGCTGCGCGTTCCCCCCGTGTACCACACCAGCCCGGAGATCAAGCCGATGTCGCAGATGAGGAAGAAGCGAGTGAGCCCCTCCACCGGCTCCCGCCGCGGCAGAAAGGTCGTGGCCAGGACATAAACGCCGCCCATTCCCAGCAGCAGATCGAGCGGCCCGATCGCCAGGCGCGGGTCTCGCAGGCGCACCATGATCACAACCGTCAGCAGCACCACCAGGCGCACGACGGACGTTACCTGCACCGTCGGCGTCGGTGGATCGCTGAGGCCGGCTAAGCCGGTAAAGGGACGGCCCAGCGCCGGCGGCCGTCCGGGCTCGACTGCGGACATAGCGGACCCCTTTGGCGGATGGTTCCTTGGCCTTATTCCATATTGGCGACCGATTTGTCGTTTCCCACACAACCGACGAAGCGACAGCTCGAGCTGGGAGCGGAGCGACCGGCGGGGAGGGCGTTCGGGGGGACCAAAAGCGAACGGAGCCGACATCCTGCGGCTCCGTTCGCGTTGCTGTGTAGAGGCTCGAGGCCGCCTGCAAGCAGGCGCTAACCTGAAGCCTCACCTCGTGCTAAGTCGGCCATATGCACACCACCTCCTTTCGCTGTCGGCAATGCTATACCCGGGACGCCAGTCGTGTCAAGCAGTCCGGGGTCCCTGCCTGGGGCCCCTGCCGACAACGGCCGGCGACAAGCCGCGGATCGCGCACCACGTGGTCGTCCACGGGTTGCAGGAATGGCCGCGCGCGCGCCGAAGAACGCAGCTACCGAGGTCAAAGGTGTTATCCACATGAGTTCCAAGATAACGAGCGCTGCGGTCGCACGTGAGCGCGCCGCGCTGGTGGACGCTCACCGACGGGCGCGGCGACTGGCGGCCAAGGGCGACTTCGCCTCCGCTATCGAGCTCCTTCGCGGTCGCGTGCGATGCGCGAAGCGCCTGCACCAGCGCAGGCAGACGGCCGCGCTGGTCCCCGCGCTGATAACCCTCGGGTCGTGCTGCGTTGAGGCGGGACTGGCGCAGGAAGGCATGAGGCACCTGCGCCGGGCCATTGATCTCGATCCGCGCAACACCGAGGCGTACTGCGCCCTCGCGCGCGCCTGCGAGTCGTGCCACTTGCCGGATATCGCCGTAGAGTTGTTCCAGGAGGCTGTGCGCGCCGATCCCGACTGCGCGTGCGCGCACAAGGGTCTGGCCTCGTACTACCTGGCGCAGGAGCGCTTTGAGGATGCCGCCCGGGAGTGCCTGCGCGCGACCGAGCTCGACCCGGACTACGAGCCGAGCTACGTTGAGCTGGCCCTCGCCAGCGAACGCGCCGGCGATGCCGCGCAGGCGGCGGCGGCCCTCGAGCAGGCCATCCGCATCAACCCGGACAACCTTCAGTATCGGCTCGGCCTCGCCCGCAATCTCATGCTGCAGGGGCGCCTGCGCGAATCCGCCGACTGTCTGCGCCGGACTGCGCGCGCCTTTCCCGACAGCATCGAGGTGCGCTGCGCGCTGGCGGAAGTGTGCGCGGATCTCGGCTGCCACGACGAGACCATCGAGCACGCGACTGAGATTCGGGTGCTCGCGCCCACCAATCCCGCCGGCTACGAGTTGCTGGCGGTGGGCTACTACCAGAGCGGCCGCCTGGCGGATGCGCTGGCGGCGGTGCGACGTCTCACTCGCCTCCAGCCCCGGGAGGCGCACCACCACCTCAAGCTCGGAGTGCTCCTGCAGCAGCAGGGACATGTCGCCCAGGCAATGCACGAGTACCTGCGCGCGGAGATGATGAGCGCAGGCGACGACGATGACACCGCCCATGCCTGTCGCCAGGCGATCGACAACCTCGACGACGTGCAGGTGCGGCAAGTACTGCTGCGCGCAGCCGAGGACCGCGTGTTCCGCGTCAAGCTGCTGCGCGACCCCGCCCGCGCGCTGCGCGACCATGGCTTCCACCTGAGCGACGAGGCGATGGATGCGCTGTCGAGGATGGACCTGGAGTTGGCGCACCCGTGGGCTGATGACGCCGGCCCTCGCGTCTACCACTAGGATGGCGGTTGAAGGGCGCCAGAGCCGGGGTGATGCGCGTTCCGCCCCGCGGCCGTGGAGGGCGCGGGCGCTCGCCTTGGGGGGTGAGGCGGACATCACCGCTGAGCTGCAGCGCATGGGCGCCCCTCCCGCCGACGCCGCCGACATCACGGCTGAGGCGCGACTGCGGCTAGTCAAGATAGACGCCGTGCCCGCCGCGGCGGCCGCCGTGGTGCGACGCGAGATGTCGGCCTGCGGCGGCCGCGCCGTGATCGGCGGCGCCAAGGACCAAGCGAGCGGTTGCCTGCTCGTGGGGACGATCGCGGACTTTCGGCGCCTGTGCGAGCGGCTGGTTTCCGCGCCCCACGGCCTCGACCGGGCGGCGGCGGAAATCGGGCGCGCCCTGCGCGATTTCGATACGCCCCTCTCCGGCGCTCTGAGCTGCGGCTCGCGCACGCTCCCGCTCGGCGAGCGAACCCTGGTCATGGGCGTGATCAACGCCACTGCCGATTCCTTCTCGGGTGACGGCCTGGGGGGCGACATCGCGGCGATGATCGCACGCGGCGAGGCGATGGCGACCGCGGGTGCGGACCTCCTGGACCTCGGCGGCGAGTCAACGCGTCCCGGTGCAGACCCGGTGGACAGCCACAGCGAGATCGCGCGCGTGGTGCCGGTGATCGAGGGGCTGCGCCGCCGCGTCGCCGCGCCCATATCCATCGATACCTACAAGCCCGAGGTGGCGCGCGCCGCGCTCGACGCCGGGGCCAGCGTCATCAATGACATCAGCGGCTTGCGCGCGGATCCCGAGATGGCCGCGCTCGCCGCCGCTCGCGGCGCGCCGGTCGTGGTCATGCACATGCAGGGCACACCCAAGACCATGCAGCAAGCCCCTGACTACGACGACCTCCTGGGCGAGATTGCGTCCTCTCTCCGTGATTCCGTGGAGCTGGCCGAGCGCGCCGGCGTACCGCGCCATCAGGTGGTGATAGACCCCGGCTTCGGCTTCGGCAAGACGGTCAATCACAACCTGGAGATCGTCCGCCGGCTGCGGGAGCTCAAGAGCCTCGGGCAGCCGGTGCTGCTGGGGCCGTCGCGCAAGTCCACCATTGGCAGGGTGCTCGACCTTCCCCCGCAGGAACGATTGGAGGGCACGCTGGCGGTGCTGGCGCTGGCGGTCGCCAACGGCGTGGATATCGTGCGCGTTCACGATGTGGCCGCCGCCGTGCGAGCGCTGCGCATGGCTGACGCGGTGGTGCGCGGCTGGGCTGGCGACTAGCTGCCTCCGGGCTCGCGCCCCGCAGCCCTCCGCGCCGACCCACATTCCTCAGTCTTCGCTCTCCCCCGCCTTTGGTTGCCCTGCCATGCACTCGAAGGTTGACGCCGGACCCGCCTAAACGTATGATGTACACACAGACCGAGGGGTAAGGAACAGATGGTTAGGGCCCCGCAGACCCGTGTGTACCTGTCGCTCGGCTCCAATCTCGGCGACCGCCGCGCGAACCTCAAGCGCGCTCTGCGCGAGCTCGCCCAGACCCCGGGGTTGACGATATCCAGCGCGTCGCGGGTGTATCGCAGCGCTCCGGCGGAAGTCACCGATCAGCCCGAGTTCCTGAATCTGGCGGCGGAGGCGCGAACGAGCCTGCCGCCGTGCGACCTGCTGCAGGCGGTCAAGCGCATCGAACGAGAGTTGGGGCGCCCCGACCGGTCGGGGCGCTGGGGGCCGCGGGTCATAGACATTGACCTGCTGCTCTATGACGGCGTGCAGATGGAGACGCCGGAGCTGACCCTCCCCCATCCGCGCATGTGGGGGCGGGGGTTCGTGCTGGCGCCGCTGGCGGAGATCGCGCCCCAGCTGACGATGCCCGACGGGCGCCGGGTGACCGACATCGCCGACGCCATGGCGCAGGAACAGGACGTCAGTGCAGACCTTTAGGTACGAAGCCAAGGCCACCACCGGCGATATCGTTCGCGGCAGCGTCGAGGCCGAAACCGAGCACGGCGCGGTCGAGCGGATCCGGGAGATGGGGTACTGGGTGCTGCGCGTCAAGGGGGAGCGCGCGCGCCCGGCGGTAACGTGGTACCAGAACCTCGCGCGGGGTTACTTCTCCTTCATCCTCCATCGCGTCAACACCAAGTCACGCGCCATCTGGTACCGCTCCTTCTCCAGTCTGCTGGGCGCGGGCATCAACGTGCACGAGGCGGCGCTCACCCTCGCGCAGCGCACGCGCAACCGCACCCTGCGCCGGGTCGCACGCGAGATCGCCGAAGCGGCCGAACGCGGACGGCCGATGTCCCCGGTGCTGGAGCGCTATGCAAGCACCTTCCCCCTCTTCGCCCGGGCGCTGGTGGAGACGGGCGAGGAGACCGGCCTGCTCAACGAGACGATGGAACAGTTGGCGGCCTTTTACGACTCGATGTACGAGCTGGAGATGGCCTTTCGGATTGAGACGTTCTACCCGAAAGCCGTATTGCTCCTGTTCATCCTCATCCCCCCTATCATCCCGGCGGTCGCGGGATCGAGCGGCGCCGGCCGGCTGGTCTTCGACTGGCACGTTTACCTGCAGACCATTCTCCACAGCATCGGCCTGTGGGTGGTCGCGCTGGTCGGCTTCTGGTTCCTGTGGCGGCTGCTGATGCAGGCGCCGCCGCTGCACCAAGGCTGGGATCGCGCCAAGCTCCTGATCCCGTGGATCGGGGGCATCGTGCGGCGCACCGCCCTCGTGCGCTGGGCGCGGGCGATGGCGATGCTGATTCGCGCGGGGGTGCCGCTGCGGCGCGCCCTCGCCGCCGCCGCGGCCGCCACCGGCAACGAAGCCATGGCCGCCTCCCTGCAGCGGGAGCTTCCGCGCGTGATGTCGGGCGAGTCCTTGAGCGCGGTCATGGCGCTGTCGCGCGAGTTCCCCGAGCAAGCGATTGACATGGTCGCCACCGGCGAGCGCACCGGCGAAATTGACAAGATGCTCGACAAGCTGGCCGACTACTTCCATGCCGAGGCTACCACCTCCGGTAAGCAGACGGCGGTCATCGCCGGCGTCGCGTTCTACCTGCTGGTGGCGGTGATGGTCGGCATGTTCGTCATCAGCTTCTGGATCGGCTACTTCAGCGGCCTCGGCGACCTGCTGTCGGGCGCCGGAGAAGGGTTCTGATCCGACGCGCCGCCCCGGCGTCATGCTTGAGGTTCAGCAGCCGTGCAGATGGTCGCCACAGTCCAAGCGCTTCGCGTGTTGCTGGCCGCGCCCCGCGGCGCCGGCAAGACGATCGGATTGGTGCCCACCATGGGTTCCTTCCACGACGGGCATCTCTCCCTCATGCGCGCTTCACGCGAGCGCGATGACGTGGTGGTGGTCAGCCTCTTCGTCAATCCCACGCAGTTCGGCCCCGGCGATGACTACCTCGAATATCCGCGCGACCTCGAGCGCGACGCGCGCATGGCTGACGAAGCGGGCGCGCACCTGCTGTTCGCGCCGCCCGAGGATGAGATGTATCCGCCCGGTGACGCGACGTTGGTCGAGGTCACGGGGGACTTGACCGACCGCCTCTGCGGGGCCTTCCGGCCCGGCCATTTTCGCGGGGTGGCGACGGTGGTGGCCAAGCTGCTGGGCATCGTTCAGCCGCACCGCGCGTATTTCGGCGAGAAGGACTACCAGCAGCTCATGGTAGTGCGCCGCCTGGTGGCCGACCTCCACCTGCCGGTCGAGATCGTCGGCGTGGCGACGGTACGGGAACCGGACGGCCTGGCGATGAGCTCGCGCAACCGCTACCTGTCGCCGCCCGAGCGCGAAGCCGCGACTGTGCTCTACCGGTCGCTGGCGCAAGCCCGGGAGCTGGTGCGCGCGGGGGTCCGGGAGGCGGGGGAAGTGCTCGCCCGCGCGCGCGAGACGATTGTCCGGGAGCCGCTGGTCAAGCTGCAGTATCTCGAAGCGGCGGACGCGGGCAGCTTGGCCCCGGTCGAGCGCATCTGCGGGCCGACGGTGCTCGCCCTCGCCGCATACGTGGGTAATACTCGATTGATAGACAATGTCATCGTAGAAGGGTGAGCGCTCGCGGGGCGCGAAACTACCACCTGGGAATGGCGATGCCGTTACTCAACCTCTACAAGTCGAAGATCCACCGCGCAACGGTGACGGACGCCAATGTCGCCTATGCCGGCAGCGTCAGCATTGACGAGGAGCTGATGAAGGCAGCCAACATCCTGCCCCACGAGCGAGTGCAGGTGCTCAACTACAGCAACGGCGAGCGCCTGGAGAGCTACGTCATCGTCGGCGAGCCGGGTTCCGGCACCGTCTGCCTCAACGGCCCGGCGGCGCTCAAGGGTCAGATCGGCGACAAGGTGACGCTCATCGCGTACGCCTGGCTGACGCCGGAGGAGGCACGCGACTGGCAGCCGATCGTGGTGCGCGTGGATGACCGGAATCACGTCACCGACATCATCGTCGGCGAGTCCGTGGAGCGTGCGGGCGATGGCTGACGTGCCCGCGACAGGCCCGTGACCAGCGTTATCGCCGATACGGCCGACCGCCTGCTTGCGCGCATCGAGAAGCTGCGTCGCCGGTGTCGGGCCGTCATCCTCGCGCACAACTACCAATTGGGCGAAATCCAGGACCTGGCGGACATCACCGGCGACTCGCTCGATCTCAGCCGCCGGGCGGCGCTCGTTGACGCCGACGTCATCGTCTTCTGCGGCGTGCGCTTCATGGCCGAGACCGCAGCGGTGCTGGCCCCCGACAAGCTCGTGCTCCATCCGGAGCCGCGCGCGGGCTGCCCGATGGCCGACATGATCACCGCCGCCGAGCTGCGGGCACTCAAGGCCGAACACCGCGGCATGCCGGTGGTGGCCTACGTCAATACCTCGGCGGAGGTCAAGGCCGAGAGTGATTACTGCTGCACCTCCGCGAACGCCGCGCGCGTCATGGAAGGGATTAGCGCGCAGGAGGTAATCTTCATTCCCGACCGCAATCTCGGAATGTGGGTGCAACGACATACCAGCAAGCGGCTGCTGTTGTGGCAGGGGTACTGCCCAACTCATGATCGCATCACCGTCGAGCACGTGCGGGCGGCCCTGAGTCAGCACCCGCAGGCGGAGGTCATGGCCCATCCGGAGTGCCGGCCCGAGGTGCTCGACCTCGCCCACCACGTGCTCAGCACCGGGGGCATGATCCGCCGCGCGCGCGAGAGCCCCGCCCAGACGATGATCGTGGCGACCGAGGTGGGGCTCATCCACCGGCTGCAGCGGGAGGCGCCGGGTAAGCGCTTCGTGCCGGTGACGCGGCTGGCGACATGCCCCAACATGAAGCGCATCACCCTGGAAAAGATACTGTGGTCGCTGGAGGACCTGTCCGGGCGGGTGGAGGTGGCCGCCGAGGTGGCGGCGCGCGCCCGCACCGCGCTCGAGCGCATGCTCGAGGTATCCTAGCTCGCAGCGGATGCATCATGGCCAGCTATGACAGCGCAAGCTTCGGCCCCTTCATGCGCGTGGGGGTGGTCGGGTGCGGGACCGTGGGACGAACGATCTGCCACGCCCTCGACGCCGGCGCCGTCCACGCCGGCCTCGCCGCGGTCTGCGACACCCATCCCGACAAGGCGCAGAGGCTCGTCTTCGAGCTCAAGCGCCCGATTCGTTCCATGTCGCTCAACGGACTGGTCGCCTCGGTGGACCTGGTGGTGGAAGCCACCAACCGCCACGTCGCCCCCGGGGTCATGATGGCCGCGCTCAACGGAGGCAAGGACTTGCTGGTAACCAACGTCGCCGCCTTCTTCGCGCGCGACGATTTCACGCGCCTGGCCTACGAGCGCGGCCTCAATCTGTTTGCCGCCAACTGCCTGCTCGCCGGCGCAACCACGCTCAACACCGCCGCCGTGTCTCCCGAAGCGCGGGCCAACCTCACCGTCACCTGTCCGCGGTCGGTGCTCGCCGACGCGCCGTTTCTGCGCGGCCGCGAACTCAAGTCCGCAGACGAGCCGCAGGCGGTCTTCCAGGGCGAAGCGGTGGATGCGATGGCCGCCTTCCCCGCGGTCGCCAACCTGATAGCTCCAGCCGCCATTGCCATAGGCGAGGGGGAACTGCTGGTGCGAATCCATGCCGGCGGCGACAGCGGCTTCACCGATATCGAGCTCGCGGTCTCGGCCGCGGGGCAGGAGACCACCAGCCGCGTGCGCGTGCCGGCCACGGCCACGGAGGCGATCCATCCCGAGGTGGTGGGAAGAGTCGCCGTCGGCATCCTGCGATCACTGGTCACTCCCTTGCGAGTAGTGTGAGACAGATGACAGCTCCCACGCCGGCCATGGTAGTCGAAATCGTGCGACGCGCCTTGCGCGAGGACCTCGGTCGCGGTGACATCACCAGCCAGGCGGTGGTGCCTGCCGCCGCCCGAGGGTCGGGTGTGGTCGTCGCCCGGCAGGCCGGAGTCATCGCCGGCCTCGAGGTCGCGCGCATGGCTTTCCACGAGGTTGACTCGCGAATCGAGGTCAGCGTTCTGGCGGCCGACGGCGACGCGCTGCCGGCGGGAACGGCGCTGGCCGAGGTCGCCGGCTACACGCGCGCCCTGCTGGGGGCCGAAAGGACCGCCCTCAACTTCCTGCAGCGCATGTCGGGCATTGCGACGCTCACGCGCCGCTACGTTGATGCCGTCGCGGGTACCACCGCCCGCATCCTCGACACCCGCAAGACCGCCCCCGGCCTGCGCTGTCTCGACAAGTGGGCGGTTGCGCTCGGGGGCGGCGCCAATCATCGCTTCGGCCTCTTCGATGGCGTGCTCATCAAGGACAATCACCTGCGGCCGGCGGGAGGCATTGCCGCCGCGGTGGCAGCCGCGCGCGCCGATGTGCCCCACGGGATGAAGGTGCAGGTGGAGGTCGAGACCCTGGCGCAGGTGAAAGAGGCCCTGGAGCGCGGCGCCGATGCCTTGCTGCTGGACAACATGAGCCGCCAAGACCTGCGCGCCGCGGTCGAGCTTGCGCGCGGGCGCGCGCTGACCGAAGCGAGCGGAGGCGTGACCCTGGAAACGGTTCGGGCAATCGCGGAGACCGGGGTGGACCTTATCTCTGTTGGTGCGCTCACCCATTCCGCGCCGGCGCTGGATATCGCCCTCGAGATCGCGTAGTCATCTCTCGCGCCCGTACGCCCGAGCGGCGATGACCGGAGATGCCGAGTTGAGACCTGATCTGTCATCTCTCCCCCCCCGCCCGCCGCTGGGAGCCCGCGTCATTCGGCTCGAGGTGGTCCCCTCCACGAGCGATGTCGCCAAGCAACTTCTACGCGCCGGCGAAGCCCACGGCACGGTGGTGGTCGCCGCGGAGCAGACCAGCGGGCGCGGGCAGCGTGGGCGCCGTTGGGCTTCTCCCCGCGGCGGCTTATGGGCGTCGCTGCTGACGCGCCCGCGCGGCCTGCCGGCGACGCGCGCGGGAGTGCTCAACCTCGCGGCTGCGGTCGCCGCGGCAGAGGCGGCGGCATCGGCGGGGGCGGCGGTGACCCTGAAATGGCCCAACGACCTGGTGGTTGACGACCGCAAGGTCGGCGGAGTGCTGGTCGAGACCGCGGCTGCCGGCGACAACCTGCGCTGGGCGGTGATCGGCGTCGGCATCAACGCCAATGTGCCGCGCGACGCACTGCCGCCGCGGCTGCGCGCGGTCGCGACCTCCCTGCACGAGGCGGCAGGCCGCGACATCCCACTCGATCAGCTCCTGCGCGAGCTGTGCCACAGCATGCAGAAGCTGCTGGAGCAACTGGAGAGCGGCGCCGATGGAGAGATCTTGCGCCGGTGGCGGGCGCTCGACACCACCCCCGGCCGCCTCGTCCGCACCTGGTCGGACGGCCTCGCGCGTGGACGCGTGCAGGGCATTGACGATCAGGGGCGACTGCTGATAGACAGCGCTGGCGGAATCCTGGTCGCCACCTCCAGTCACGGCCTAGTGATCGAATGAACGGCGAAATTCGCTACCGGCGGGCGGCGGTGGGCGATGTGCGCGCGATCGCGGCGATGGAGCGGGGCTACTTCGGTCGCCATGCCTTCGGGCCGGGCATGCTGTTGTACCTGCTGTGGCACGCCGGCGACGGCTTCCGCGTGGCCGCAATCGAGAGTGAGGTCGTGGGCTACGCGGTGGTCTGTCGCAGGTCGCTGCGGCGCGGCCACGCGGAGCTGTCCACCTTCGCGGTGCGCGAGGATCTGCGCAACCGCGGGGTGGGTTCGCAGCTGATGAGCCAGGCGTTAGCGCATCTGGCGGCAGCGAAGGTCAAGCGCGTGAACCTGCAGGTGAGCGTACGCAACTCGGCCGCATGTCGGCTCTACGAGCGGTTTGGCTTTCGCGTCGCGAGCACCCTGCGGGGCTACTACGGCGGCGGCGAGGACGCGTGGCTGATGGTCTGCTCCCTGGAGGGGCGAGGGGCCCGCGAATAGGGGGCGCCGTCTCCCAGTGCGGGCGGCACCTTTTCGTCGTCCTCGTCGTCAAATTGCCGGTTGAGGCGGCCCAGGTGTTCCTGCTCTGGCAGGCGAAGTCACAGTTGACTGCTGCACGAGGAGGGTCAGGATGACGAAACGTTGGGCGCTATTGGTCACGGCCCTGCTTGCACTGGGGCTGTCTGGGGGCTGCCAGGACAAAGATGACGTAGATCGCCGCCGGCTGCTCGCCAGCGTCAGCGGCCTGATGACAGCCTGGGCGCGGGAGGACCCGGCGTTGCTCGAGCGCTACATCTCCGAGGACTACGCCTTCGACGAGCAGAGCAAGGCCGATCACATCGCCGCCATTGCCGCCGATTTCCCGGACCTGAGGGATTTCCGCCTCGCGCGCCAGCAGCTCGAGATCATATCCCCCAACCTGGCCTCGGTGCAGGTTGAGTTCTCGGCGCAGCTTCTCGCCGACGTCGCGGCCCTCGATCACCCGACGCCCATCCTGGCGTGGGCGCCGAGCGTGAACGCCCTCGACCAGGTGTGGATCAAGGACTTCGATGGCGTGTGGAGGCTGGCCGCGGAATACCTGCAGCGGAGCTGGGTGGTTGACGACACCCCGGTCATCGGCTCCTTCTCGGTGTCGCCGGGCGACCAGATTCGGCCCGGCGATACGGGAGCGTTCACCGCCGTCGCCTCCGCCGCCAGCAACTCGCACCGCGTTGCCCTGTGGCCGGGCTGCGACGCCGCCCAGTCCTTCAGCCCCGACTTCGCGTTCGGCTTCGGCGTCGCCACCTACGACGGCGACATCACCATGCGCAGCGACGCCTTCGGCGAGTACTCCTTTGCCGTCATCGGGCAGACCGATATCCCCGGCTCGCCCCGCATGTTGGGGCGAATGCTGCGCGCGGTATACATCGTGGTGTCAGACCGCGCCGGCCGTGCGATCATCGGCGGCAAGACCGTCCCCGGCAACACGCAGAGCGTCTTCCGCCGCATGCGCATCCACCGCGCAGCCGGGCGCTACCGGGAGCCGCGCCCGGGGGCGGCTCCGTGAGCGCCGGCGTCGGTCTCACCGATACTCACGCCCACCTCACCCACCCGGACTTGTGGCACAGCCGCCTCGGCTGTGCTCCCGGAATCACAGGCGAGGGCGCCTGTGCCACATCCGCGCCGATAGCGCGGGCCGCCGCCGCCGGCGTGGGGCGCATTATTACCGTCGGCTTCGACCTTGCCACCAGCGCCAGCGGCGCCCGCCTGGCGGCGACTGATGAGCGCGTGTGGCACGCGCCGGGGATCCATCCCCACGATGCCTCGTGCGTGGGGCCGGAGGCGCTGGCCGAGCTGCGCCGCCTGGCGACTCTGCCGCGAGCGGTCGCCATCGGCGAGACCGGCCTCGACTTCTACCGCGACCGCTCCCCGCGTGACGCGCAAGCCGCCGCCTTCCGCGCGCACCTGGCCCTGGCCGCGGAGCTCGACCTGCCCGTAATCGTGCATTCGCGCGACGCCCACCAGGAGGTGCTGGCGATCTGGGCTGAGGGCGAACGCCGGCGCGGGGTCCTGCACTGTTTCTCCGGTGACGCCGATATCGCCCGGCGCGCGGTCGAGATAGGGCTCTACATCGGCATCGCCGGCCCGGTGACTTTTCGCAGCGCTGAGCGCCTGCGCGCCATCGTCCGGGGCCTGCCTCGCGAGCGCGTGCTGCTGGAGACGGACTGCCCCTACCTCGCCCCGCACCCGCACCGCGGCGAGCCCAATGAGCCGGCATACCTGCCGCTCATCGCCGCGGCGGTCGCGCAGTGCTGGGGGGTGACGGCGGCGGAGGTGGCCCAGATCACCACCGCCAATGCCGCCGCGTGCTTCCCGGAGTTGGCGGGCTAGCGATCACCACCGGCGGCCTCTAGCTCGGCCCGGGTGCGCTCGACCAGGCCGATCAGCCGCTCCAGCTTGCCCCCTGGAGCCGGCTCCAAGGCCGCTCGCAGTTGCTCAGCCGTGAAATGCTCGGCCAGGAACGCGAGCGCCTCTATGCGCCCCTGCCAGCAGCCGACCACGAGCTTGCACGGCAGGCCGCGGTTGGCCCGCCGGCAGTAGTTGAATGTCACCGGCCCGCCTAATTGCAGGCAGCGGATCCCCTCACCATCGTGCCGCTCCAGGGAGCTCATGTCTGTGGCTCGCCCTCGGTGATGCGCGCGCCCTGGGACAGCGCGTCGGCAATCATGCGCGCGGCGTCGGCCACGCCGCTGGGCAGGTCCAGCTTCACTCCCAGGCGGCCGAGCAGATAGCTCAGCTCGGCCAGGGTCGGCTGCTCCAGGCCCACCTTCTCCAGCAGTTCGCGCTGCGCGAAGGTCTGCTCCGGCGTGCCCTCGAAGATGACGCCGTCGCGGCAAACGACATACACGCGATTGGACACCAGGGGAACGATGTTGACCTCATGGGTCGTATAGACGATGGAGAGGCCGTGCTCGTCGTGCAGATGATTGAGCAAGTCAATCATCTCGTGCTTGCTGCGCGGGTCGAGGCCCTCGAAGGGCTCGTCGAGGATCACCAGCTCGGGGCGCGTGACCAGCGCCCCCGCCAGGGCGACCTTGCGTTTCTCGCCGCCGCTGAGGTAGTGGCAGACGCGATCGGCGAGGTGAGCGATGCCCAGCTCTGCCAGTACCTCGTCCACCATCTCCCGCACTCGCGCCGACGGGTAGCCGTAGTTGCGCGGAGAGAACGAGACATCGTCGCGGACGGTGGGAGCGATGATCTGCTCCTCGGCGTTCTGCAGCACGACGCCCACGCGCTCGCGGATGCGCGCGTAGTCGCGCGCGGGGTCCACCCCGAAGACGTCCACCTCGCCCTCGTGCGCGCGCAGCAAGCCGATGATGTGGTGCAGCATGGTGGACTTGCCGCCGCCGTTGGGGCCGACGATGGCGACGCGATCGCCGCGGTCGACGACCATGTCGAGGCCACACAGGTGCACCGCGGTGCGGTCGGGATAGACGTGGCGTATGCAGCTAACCTTGACTATGCGTTCCATCGGGTCACGATCGCCGCCGCCAGCGCCGCCGCGCCCAGCAGTATCGGCGCGGCATCGGTGGCGAGCGAGTTCCACGACCGCGCCGGCGCCGCGATGCGGTCGCTGTAGCCGCGCACGATCATAATATCGTACTGGCGCTCGCTGCGGTCCATGGCGTGAATCAGCAGCTTGCCGAGCGCGAGCGAGAGGTTGCGCAGGTTGGTCGCCGGCCGCCGCAGGTTGACCCCGGAGCGCACCCGCGTCGCGGTCACCATTTCCCCCGCCATCTCCGCCAGCGTGAAAAGCGAGCGATAGGTCAAGAACAGCGCCTCGCCGACGATGCGCGGTAGCACCCGCGACAAGAGGCCGAATACCCGTGGGTAGGGCGTCGTCGCCAGCAGCGCCACTAACGTCAGCGCGGCGGTCAGGGCGCGCCCCAAGATCAACGCCGGCGTCTGCCACGTCCCATCCCACGCGCTGACGACGAACAGCGCGACGAACACGACCGGATAGGCGCCGATGGTCATGACCCGCAGCGGCGGGACGCGCGCCACCGCCAGCAGCGCGACCAGCGTCAGGTACAGCGCCGCCAGCAGCGGCAGATAATCGCCGATGACCACCGCCGCCAGCAGCAGCGCGCTCATGATGAGCTTGGCCGCCGGCCCGGCGCGGTGCAGGAAGCTGCGGCCCGAGGTCGCCCAGTAGTCTATGACGGCGATGTCAAACCCGCTCATAGTCCGGCGCCAACCCCACCAGGTCCGGCTTCACTCGCGCCGCGAAGCGCACCACCAGGCCGGTGACGACGCTCTCCACGATCCACCCCAGCGATCCCAACCCCAGCACCAGCCACGCGAACCTGCGCAGCGACAGCTCCGCGTATGGCGCCCCCGCGTGCAGCGGTCCCAGCCCTCCCGCGTGCGCGCGCTCGCCGAAGCTGGTCACCTCGCCCAGGTGTACGAGGCCCGCCTGGGGCGAAGCCAGAGCGATGATGCCAAGCATGACCGCGGCGCCGACCACCATCGCCGGGAACGCCGCGGCGCCTGCTGCCGGCCCCGGCGCCAGCGCTCGCTTGAGCACGCGGAACAGCGCCCACGCGGTCAGCATCTCGCTGCCCAGAATCAGGGTGTTGAGGCCGACAACGGTGATGCCGCCGTGGCCCACCAGCGCCAGCAGCAGATTGACGATGAACGCCGCGATGACGCCGGACGCGGGGCCCAGGACGATGCCGGCGAGGGCGGCAAGCTGCACGTGGTAGACCGCCGGGATCACCGGCACGCTCATGGAGATGATCATGAAGGCGGCGATCATGGACAGCGTGGGCAGGCGGCGGCGAAAATCCGCGCCCGCGGCGACGCGCGCCGCAATGGCGATAAGCACACCGGCAAGGGCAAGCCCGCCCGCCCACAGCCATAACGGCAAGACGCCGTCCGGCAAGTGAAGATGAGTCACGTCCGCCTGCACCGACCACAGTGATGATGAGCACGCGAACCGTCGGCGCCGGTGGACTATTATGCGCCTGGGGCGCGATATCCTGTCGCCGTTGTTCGGGGACCGTCCCCCGCCGCCGAGCGCATCGCTCCAGCTCAGGGCCTGAAGCGACGGTCCCCGGCGGTCTTACCCCTCCTGCTCCTCGTACTGGCGCCGCAGCATCTCCACCACGGTGGGATCGGCGAGGGTGGTGGTATCGCCCAGAACGCGGCCCTCGGCGATGTCGCGCAGCAAGCGGCGCATGATCTTGCCGCTGCGCGTCTTGGGCAAGCCGCCGGAAGGCTTGCTGGAGACGGAGCTCCCGGGATCTTGCAGGTTTCCTTGACAGCGAAAAACCCAGCCTGCTATCATGCACGCGGTCGGTTATCCTCAACGGCGAGGCCCTGCCGTAAACCACGCCAGGTAGAGGCACATGTCCGAGGGCTATAACGTTATCGTCGTCGGTCGTGGAGCAGTCGGCAAGGAGTTGCTGCGGGTGCTGGCGCAGCGCAGCTTTCCCGCTTCGCGGGTCACCGTGCTTGCCACCAGCGCCGGTTCCGTGGAGGTGGACGGCCGCGCTTATGAGGTGCGCGTTGCGGCGCCGCAGGAGTTCGACGGCTGCGACATCGCCCTGTTCGCGGGCACCGAGGGCGAGCAGGGCGCCGCCGTGCTCTATGCCCCGGAGGCGATCCAGCGCGGTGCGGTGGTCATTGACAACGGCAACGACTTCCGCATGGATCCGCGGGTGCCCCTGGTGGTGCCCGAGGTCAATCGCGACGCCCTGCGCGGCGACCATCATCTGGTTGCCAACCCCAATTGCTCGACTACTCAGATGGTGGTGGCGCTCAAGCCCTTGCACGACGCGGTGGGGATCAAGCGCGTCGTGGCGGCCACCTATCAGGCCGCTTCGGGTGCCGGGGCGGGCGCGGTGGCGCAGCTCGAGGCGGAGATGGCCGCCCACGTACGCGGTGAGCCGATGCCGCCCCCCGACAAGATGCCGCAACGCCTGGCGCTCAACGTCTTCCCCCACATCGGCAGCTTCGACGACGATGGCTACTGCTCGGAGGAGGTCAAGCTGGCGCGCGAGACCCACAAGATCATGGGCGATGACTCGATTGCGGTGACCGCGACCGTGTGCCGCGTGCCGGTGGGCAACGTCCACTGCGAGGCGATCAACCTGGAGCTGCGGCAGGAGCTGACTCCGGCGCGGGCGAAGGAATTGCTGGCGAACTTTGAGCCCTACGGCGATGGGTATCGCCCGCTGCGAGTGGTGGACGCTCCGCGCGAGGGTCGCTACCCGATGCCGGCGGAGATCAGCGGCTCCGACGAGGTGTACGTGGGGCGCATCCGGCGCGACCTGACGGTGGAGCACGGACTCAACCTGTGGGTGGCGGCCGACAACCTGCGCAAGGGCGCCGCGCTCAACGCGGTACAGATCGCGGAGCAGATGGCGGTCATGGGACTGCTGCCGAGGTAGGGCCAGTGAATGACATCAGCGAACAGGCGGCGGTCAACGTCGTCGTGCAGAAGTTCGGCGGCACCTGCACCGAGCCCGAGCACCAGGCGCTGGCGGCTGAACGCATCATGGAGTGCCGCGATCGGGGGCTATGGCCGGTCGCGGTCATATCGGCCATGGGGCGCGAGGGGCAACCCTACTCCACCGCCGAGCTGGTCAAGCTCGTGCGCCAGATTCATCCCAAGATCCAGCCCCGCGAGCTCGATCTCTTGATGTCGTGCGGGGAGATCGTCGCCACCGTCGCCATGGCCCACCTGCTCAAGTCCAAGGGCTACGATACCATCGCCCTTTCCGGCGGCCAGGCGGGGCTGATCACCGACTACTACCACGGCCACGCGGAGATCATTGACATCCGTCCCGACGAGGTGCTCAAAGCGCTGCAGGAGGGGCAGATCGCCTTCGTTGCCGGCTTCCAGGGAGTGACGCCCGAGCGCCACGTCATTACCACCCTCGGCGAGGGGGGCAGCGACTATACGGCGGTCGCCCTCGCCGTCACGCTGGCGCGGACGCCCACTCTGCCTTTTGGCGATGAGCTGCGCGTGGCGCCGCTGGAGATCTTCAAGGACGTGGACGGGGTCATGACCGCCAACCCCAACCACTTCGACCGGGGGCAGGGCCCGGCGGCGCTGGCGCGCCTGACTTACGACGAGATGGTTACCATGTCCGCCCTCGGCGCCGACGTCCTGCAACACAGCGCGGCGGTAATGGCGCGCAAGCACGGCCTGTCGCTGGTGGTCAAGAACTTCAAGACCGACACCCCTGGCACCGAGATCTCGCCCGCCACCGGTCATGCAAGCGGACGGCTGGTGACCGCGATCGCCGACATCCCCAACCTCATCTTGTTCGCGGTGCGGGCGCGCGACGGCCGGCTGGCGGGGCAACTGAGCGGAGCCATGCGCAAGGAACGCATCCTCCACTACCCGGTGTCCGGAGACGCCGAGCACGTGCAGTTCGCGGTCAAGCGCGCCAAGTACCGCGACGTGGTCTCGATTATCGAGCATCTGCTGTTCGACCGCGACATCACCGCGGAGTTCAGCGCGGACGCCTGGGGGCTGGTTTCGACCGTCGGCGAGGGTCTGCGCGGCCATGCCGCACAGGTGCATGCCGAGGTCGAGGAGGTGCTCGAGCAAGCCGGCGTGCCCGTCTTCGGTTCCACCGAGGGCGACCTGCACATCTCCTTGCTGGTCAAGGAGGCGCAGCGCACGCAGGCGGTGCGCGCACTGCATCAGCATTTCATCGCCTGAGCTCCCGGCGCAGGAGGACGACATGGCCAGGGCTCGCTTCGCCGGCATTCACATACCGCTGGTCACTCCCTTCCGGGAAGGCGAGTTTCATCCGGCGACGATGGCGGCGCTCATTGACCGCTTGATCGCGGCCGGCGTCAACGGCATCGCTCCCTGCGGCACCACCGGCGAATCCGCCACCCTCAGCCATGACGAGCATCGGCGCGTGGTGGAGTTCGCGATCGCGGCCACCGGCGGGCGCGCCCTCGTCATCGCCGGCACCGGCTCCAACAGCACCGCGGAGGCGATCGCCCTCACGCGCCACGCGCAGGCGGCCGCGGCCGACGCCGCGCTCGTGATCTGCCCCTACTACAATCGCCCCACGCAGCGCGGGCTGATCGAGCACTTCCGCCGCGTCGCCGACGCCGCCGCGCTGCCGATCATCATGTACAATATCCCCAAGCGCACCGGCGTCAACATGGAAGCCGCCACCACCATCGAGCTCTCTCGCGTCCCCAATATCGTCGGCATCAAGGAGGCCAGCGGCGACCTCGAACAAATCATGGAGATCATCGCCGGCACCGAGGACTTCGACGTCCTCACCGGCGACGACGCCCTGCTCTACCCGCTCTGCGCTCTCGGCGCCCACGGCGGCATTGTCGCCGCCGCCCACGTCGCGACCGAGCAGTGGGTACGGCTGTGGCGGCACCTCGCCGCCGGCGAGCTGGCGCCGGCGCGACAACTGCACTATCATCTCCTGCCGCTGGTCAAAGCGTTGTTCTATGAGAGCAACCCCAGCCCGGTCAAGGCGGCGTTGGAGATGCTCGGTTTGCCGGTCGGACCTCCCCGGCTGCCGCTGCTGCCGGCGACCGAAGGATGCCGCCAGGCGCTGACCAGGGAACTGGGGCGACTGGGTTTGCTGCCGGGGGGCGGACGTGAGTCAGGCGCCTAGCCAGCTCCTCGATGCTGTGCACGACGAGATCCGCTCCTGCCGCGCATGCCGACTGTGGCGCGGCCGCACCCACGTCGTCCCCGGGCACGGTCGCCCCGATGCGGACATCATGCTCGTGGGCGAGGGACCGGGCTATCACGAGGACCGACAGGGCGTGCCCTTCGTCGGCGCCGCCGGGCGCTTCCTGGACGAGCTGCTGGCAGGCGCCGGGGTCGCGCGCGAAAACGTCTTCGTTACCAACGTCGTCAAGTGCCGCCCGCCCAACAATCGCGACCCGCAACCGGATGAGATCAGCGCCTGCGGTGAGTATCTGCTCGCCCAGATCGCCCTCATCAAGCCGCGCGCCATCTTCACCCTCGGCCGCTTCGCTCTCGCCACCCTCGTTGACCCTAACCTGGCCTCGATCTCGCAGGTCCACGGCAAGGCTTACCGTAAGAGCGGGATTATCTACGTTCCGCTTTATCATCCCGCCGCCGCGCTGCACAACGAGCGGCTGCGCGACACCATCATCGCCGACATGGCGCGCGCCTGCGCGTTGCTGCGCGAGGAACTGACCGACACCCGGGAGCCGCCGCCATCGCCACCGCACGTCAAGCAGCTCGGGCTCCTGGATGCGCAGTAGCGAGGATGTATCCGGTCGCCGGCCGCCGGTCGGCGCGGGGGGCGGCGTCGGCTCGACGGGCCTTTCTCGCCGGGAGTCCAGCTAGGAGGCAGGTCATGGCGCTGAAGCGCGCACTCAATCTCGTCACCATCCGCGGGGCGCCTCTGCCGCGGCAACTCGAAGTGGCGCGCGCCGCGGGCTACGACGGCGTCGGGCTGTGGGTGAGCGAGGTGGATGCCGTCGGCGGCGCGGAAACGGTTGCAGCCATGCTGCGGGAGCAGCGCCTGGTGCCCGCCGAGCTGTGTTTCGTCGCCGGCTGGATGTACGCGGAGGAAGGGCAGCTTGCGCGCGTGCGCGCGCAAGCGCGCCACGTCTTCCAGGTTGCGCAGACGCTGGGGTGCGAATGCGTGGTCGCCTGCGCTGCAACCGAGCGCGGCGACATCACCGACGCCACCCGCGATTTCGCCGACTTGTGCGCGCTGGCGCAGCCGTTCGGCGTCAGCGTCGCCTTGGAGTTCATCGGCGCGGCGCAGCAGGTCAAGGACCTGCGCACCGCGTGGCAGATCGTTGACACGGCGGGGGCACCTAACGGCGGCCTGCTGCTGGATACCTTCCACTTCCACAAGGGCGGCTCAGAGCTGGCGGATCTCGAGCAGGTGCGCGCTGACCGCATGCTGATGGTGCATATCAGTGACTGCCCCGAGATTCCCCGCCAGGACCTCGAGGACCGTCATCGCATCTTCCCTGGCGCCGGGGTCATCCCCTTGGAGCCCATCGTCGCCGCGCTCGTGGATAAGGGCTACCGCGGCTGCTTGTCGCTCGAGCTCTTCAACGAGCAGTACTGGGCGGCGGAGCCATACCTGGTGGCCAACGAGGGCATGCGCTCCCTGCGCCATGCCGGGCTCTAGCTGCGCCACCGGTTAGCCCGATTGCGGCGACGGCGCGCCGTTGCCCTCACCACCCAGGGCGGCGAGCACCTCGGCGTCGTCCGCCGCGCCCAGCCGCTGCGCCTCGTCGTCACCCGCCAGCGGCACCAGCGCGTGGATGCGGTCGCGGCTCAGCGCCATGAATGGCACCTCACGTTGCTCGCCATTTCCTCCCAGGCCGGTGACGCGCGCGTCGGTGAGCGCGATGAACTCCCGCTCTTCGGCGTTCAGGGCATCCAGCAAGCGCATCCCCACCGGGCAGTGGAAATCGGCCTCGATGCGCAGGCTATCGGTGGTTACGAGCACGCGCCGGCGGCACTTGGGCAGCTCGACCAGGTGGATGAAAACGGGGCAGCTCACGCAGCGCCTGCGGTTGACGTCGCAGCACGCGGTGACCGGATAGTCGAAGCAGCTCCTGGACTCCTTGAAGGCCTGGCAGCGGTACTTGGAGGCGCCGCAGTTGATGAGCGTCCAGCACCCCGTCCGCAGCACCTGACGGAACTTGCTCAGCGCCTGCTCGAACTCGTCGGAAACCCTCAAGGCGGCCGCTCCGGGCGCGCCGGTAGCGAGCGCGCCCACAGACGTTATTCCACGTTCGGGCGCTCACCTTATACGCCCGGCCGCCGCGGGTGCATGATCTGCTCACGCGTAAGCCGGCGCCGGCACCGCTGCGCCTGCGCGCTGACGCCATCGAGGCGCTCCCGGGCGAGGAGCACTCTACTTGATGTCGGCGCTGCCGCCCGCGCCCTCGATCTTGGTCTTGATGGCCGCCGCCTCTTCCTTGGTCACGCCTTCCTTGATCGCCTTGGGCGCGGACTCGACCAGGTTCTTGGCCTCGGTCAAGCCCAGCGGGGTCACCTCGCGCACGGCCTTGATCACCTGGATCTTCTTATCCCCGAACCCAGTGAGGATGACGTCGAAGGTCGTTTTCTCTTCCGCTGCCGGCGCCGCCTCTGCGGGCGCCGCCGCCGGCGCCACCGCCGCCATCGGCGTCACCCCGGTGCGCTCCTGCAGCAGCTTCGACAACTCCACCATCTTCAGCACCGACCAACCCAGGATCTCGTCGGCGACTTCGCTCACTTCCATCTCTTCCTCCTGTCGCGCGGCCGCCTAGGCCGCGGCTGATTCCTTGTGCGTCGCAATCGCCTCAAGGCCGGCTGTGAGTTCGCCCACCGCCGCCTCCAGGGTCATCATCAGGCTCGACACCGGCGCCTCCAGGCTGGTCATGAGCATCGCCAGCACACCGTCGCGTCCGGGCATGGTCGCCAGCTCCTTCGCGGCCGACGCCGGGTAAAGATCGCCTGCCATCATGACGCTTCGCACCTGGGGCAGCCCGTGCTGGCGTGCGAACGCCAGCAACGCCTTGGCCGCCGCCGCCGCCGCGTCATCCCCCGGCGCGAAGACGATCGCCGTCGGCCCCGACAGCGCCTCCGTCAGCGCCCCGACTCCGGCGTCGTCGGCGGCGCGCCGCATGAGGGTGTTCTTCACCACCAGGTACTGCGTGCCGGCATCACGGAGTTGACGACGAAGCTCGCTCATCGCCTTGACCGCCAGCCCCCGATAGTCAGTGACGATGACGGCCCCGCATTCCCTGAGCCTGGCCGCCAGGTCAGCGACTGCGGCCTCCTTCTCTGGTCGCGCCATGATCTTTCTCCTGTGCTCCACGCATACGAAAATCCCCCGCCCAGGCGAGGGATTGGCGGCGCGTGGTCGCGCTGCGATTCCGCTCACCTCGGCAGGCGGGGCGGTCACGCCCCCTTAGGCTCGCGCACCTGCTGTCTCGGGTGTGCTCACGCGGTCCGGTTGTCGAGTCGCGCCGCCGCGGCGGCCGCGAGGTAGCGCCTGCTCATTCCGTCGCGGACGCGACCGCGGTCGCATCCACGACGTCAAGATTCACCCCCGGGCCCATGGTGGACGAAATGGTGATCTTGCGAACGTACTGGCCCTTGGCCGTCGGCGGCTTGGCCCGCAGCACCGCGGAAACCAACACCGCGAAGTTCTCCCGCAGGCGTTCCACGCCGAACGACACCTTGCCCAGCCGCGCATGGACATTGCCCGCCTTGTCCATCCGGAACTCGAGCTTGCCGGCCTTGAGCTCGCGGATAGTCTTACCGATTTCGTCCGACAGGGTTCCCGCCTTGGGGTTGGGCATCCGCGGCCCCAGTCGCTTGCCGAGCTTGCCTACGATGCTCATCATGTCGCGCGTGGCGACCAGGATATCGAAGTCCTTCCACCCGCCCTCGATGCGCTGCACCAGGTCCTCGGCTCCCACCACGTCGGCGCCGGCCGCCGCCGCCTCCGCCGCCTTTTCGCCCTTGGCAAACGCACCCACCCGCACCGACTTGCCGGTTCCGTGAGGCAGAACGACCGTGCCCCGCACCATCTGCTCGCCGCGGCGCGCGTCCACCCCCAGGCGAAGCGCAATGTCCACCGTCTCATCGAAGCCGCCACGGCGGCCGTCGTACACTAGGGCGAGCCCTTCATCCACCGCGTACAGGCGCTCGCCGTCAACCCGCTCGGCGGCTGCCCTATAGGTTTTCCCACGCCTACCCATGGCTCAACTCCCGCACCGTTCTAGTCCACCACCGCGATGCCCATGCTGCGCGCCGTGCCCTCCACCACCCGCATCGCGCTCTCGAGGTCGTTGGCATTGAGATCGCGCAGCTTGGTTTCTGCGATCTGGCGCACCTGCGCCCGCGTCACCTGGCCCGCCTGCTCGCGCCCGGCCGCTCCCCCGCCCTTTTCCAGGCCCGCCGCCTGGCGCAGCAATTGGGCCGCCGGCGGCGTCTTGAGGACCAAGGTGAACGAGCGATCCTCGTAGACCGTGACCTCGACCGGCACCACGCTGCCGACCTGCGACGCGGTCTCGTGGTTGTAGGCCTTGATGAATTCCATCAAGTTCCTGATGTGGGGCGCGAGCGCCGGCCCCACCGGCGGCCCGCCGGTAGCCTTTCCCGCCTCTATCTGCAGCTTCACTACGGTCTTGATCTTCTTAGCCATGACTCGCTAACCGGTCTATTGCAGTTTCTCGACATCGGCGAAGTCCACCTCCACCGGCGTATCCCGCCCGAAGATGGAGATCAGCAGGGTCAGCTTCTCTTTGGCGACATTGATATCCTCAATGCGACCGTGGAAGTTCTCGAACGGCCCCGAGATCACGCGCATCATGTCGCCGCGCTCGAAGGCCACCCGCATGCGCGGGGCCTCCTCGCCGCCCAGCGTCGCCAGGATGCTGTCGATCTCCTGCCGCTCCAGCGCCACCGGTTGCCGGCCGGGCCCGATGAACCCGGTAACGCCGGCGGTGCTGCGCACAAGGTGCTGCGTCTGGTCGTCAAGCTCCATCTCGATGATAACGTAGCCGGGGAACAGCTTGTGCTTGCGCACCTGGCGCTTGCCGCGCCTGGTGCCCCGCAGTTCCTCCTCCGTCAGCACCAGGATGCGTCCGAGCTTGTCGCCCAACCCGTGGGCGACAGCGCGGCGCTCGATGCTCGCCTTCACCTTGTTCTCATGCCCGGTGAACGTGTGCACCACGTACCACCGCTTTCCGCGCGCAGGCTCCATGCTGATGGGGGCGGCGATGCCCTCGTCCGGCGCTTGCGCCTGCTCGTGTTCCTGGTCGCTCATAGTTTCCGCGGGCTAGAGATTGAACAGCGGGTGACTCAGTTGCGTCAGCACCAGGTCGCAGATGTAGATGAACAACGCGACGACCATGATGACGGCGACCACCACCAGGGTGAACCTGATAGCCTCCTCTTTCGACGGCCACAGCACCTTCTGCAGCTCCAGCCAGGCCTCCACTAGGAACTGGCGGATGCGCGCTACCACCGACGGCCGCCGCGGCCCGGCGGCGCTCCGCTTTGAGATTGCCGATCCCGACGCCAATTCAACCGACTCCCTTGCTGCCTTCCGAGCGCCCCACCTACTTCGCCTTGGCGTTGATGCCCGTCTCGCGGTGCGGGGTGTGGCGCTTGCAGCTCGGACAGAACTTGCGCAGCGTCAAACGGTCGGGGTCGTTGCGCTTGTTCTTCACCGACGTGTAGTTGCGACGCTTGCACTCCGTGCACGCAAACCAGAAGCCGCGGTCTTGCGCCCGTCCTTGCCTGGGCATGACAGCCTTTCCCTACTTTATGATCTCGGAGATGACGCCGGCGCCCACCGTGTGCCCGCCCTCGCGCACCGCAAACCGCAGCCCCGGCTCCATCGCGATCGGCTGGATCAGCTCCGCGGTGATGGTGATGTTGTCCCCCGGCATCACCATCTCTACCCCCTCCGGCAGATGCATCACCCCCGTCACGTCCGTCGTGCGAAAGTAGAACTGCGGCCGGTAGCCGCTGAAAAACGGCGTGTGCCGCCCCCCCTCGTCTTTGCTCAAGACGTACACTTCCGCCCTGAAGTCGGTGTGCGGGGTGATGCTCCCAGGTATCGCCACCACTTGCCCCCGCTCCACGTCCTCCCGTTCGACTCCCCGCAACAGCAGCCCCACGTTGTCCCCCGCCGTCGCGCTCTCCAGGCTCTTGCGGAACATCTCGACGTCGGTCACCACCGTCTTGCGCGCCGCCGCCGCCAAACCCACGATCTCTACCTCCGTCCCCCGCTGCAGCGTCCCCCGATCAACCCGCCCCGTTACCACCGTCCCCCGCCCGCTGATGGTGAAGACATCCTCGATCGGCATCAAAAACGGCTTCTCGGTGTCGCGCTGCGGGGTCGGAATGTAGTCGTCTATCGCATCCAGCAATTGCCAGATCCCGCCCCCCCACTCGCTGTCGCGCTCCGCCTGCTGCGTCTCCAAACACTTGAGCGCGCTCCCCCGCACCACCGGAATCTCGTCCCCCGGAAACTCGTAGCGCGTCAGCAGCTCCCGCACCTCCAGCTCCACCAGGTCCACCAGCTCCGGGTCGTCCACCATGTCCGTCTTGTTGAGAAAAACCACGATCGACGGCACCTGCACCTGCCGCGCCAGCAGCACGTGCTCCCGCGTCTGCGGCATCGGCCCGTCCGCCGCCGATACCACCAGCACCGTCCCGTCCATCTGCGCCGCCCCCGTGATCATGTTCTTGATGTAGTCGGCGTGCCCCGGACAGTCCACGTGCGCGTAGTGGCGCTTCTGCGTCTCGTACTCGGCGTGGAAAATGTTGATCGTCAGCCCCCGCTCCTTCTCCTCCGGCGCCGAGTCAATCCGCTCATAGGCCAGATGCTCCGCAAACCCCTCCTTGCTCAGCACAAACGTGATCGCGCTGGTCAAGGTCGTCTTGCCGTGATCCACGTGCCCAATGGTGCCAATGTTCACGTGCGGCTTCGTCCGCTCAAACTTCCGCTTGCCCATGATCTCGCTCCCAGTTGATCTCGATGGCGCCCCGACCTGTCGGGGCGAAGTATTGCCCCCGACCGGTCGGGGGCCCACCGTCTTCTGCCGCTATGCGTGCACCGTATGTGCGAGCAGTTGATCCGCGATCTGCGCGGGAACCTGCTGGTAGTGTGATGGCTCCATGGTATAGGTGGCGCGCCCCTGGGTGAGCGAGCGCAAGGCGGTGGCATAGCCGAACATCTCGGCCAGGGGCACCAGCGCGCGCACGGTCTGCGTCCCGCCCGGGCTTGGCTCCATGCCCTGGATGTCGGCGCGACGGCCGTTGAGGTCGCCGATGACGTCCCCCAGGCGGTCCTCGCCCACCACCACCTCCACCTTCATGATCGGTTCCTTGAGCATCGGCTGCGCGCGCCCGGCGGCATCGCGAAAGGCCATCGCCCCCGCGATTTCAAACGCGATCTCGCTCGAATCCACCTCGTGATAGCTGCCGCCGAGCAGGGTCACCTTGACGTCAGTCATCGGGTAGCCCGCGAGCACGCCGCCCTCCATCGCCCCCCGCACCCCCCGCTCCACCGCGGGGATGAACTCCTTGGGGATCTCGCCGCCCGTGACGCGGTTGTCGAATTCGATTCCTCCACCGGGAGCGGGCGCGACCCGCAGCGTGACCTGGCCGTATTGGCCGTGGCCCCCGCTCTGGCGCACGAACCGGCCCTCGCCCTCGGCGGTGCCGGTGAGCGCCTCGCGGTAGGACACCTGGGGGCGGCCGACACTGGCGGCGACGTTGAACTCGCGCAGCAGGCGATCGACGATGATCTCGAGGTGCAGCTCGCCCATGCCGGAGACGATGGTCTGGCCCGTGTCCTGGTCGACGCGCAAGCGGAAGGTCGGGTCCTCGCCGGTAAGCCGCGCCAGCGCCTCGCTCAGGCGCTCGCGATCGGCCTGGGTGCGCGGCTCGATGGCGACGGAGATTACCGGCTCCGGGAAATGGATGCTCTCGAACACCACCGGCTGGTGCTCGTCGCACAGGGTATCGCCGGTGGCGACGCCGTTGAGACCGACGGCGGCGACGATGTCGCCGGCGTGGATCTCGGCCAAATCTTCGCGGTGATTGGCGTGCATGCGCAGGATGCGGCCGATGCGCTGGCGGCGGCCCTGGTTGGCATTCAGCACCTGCTGCCCCTTGCGCAGGGCGCCGCTGTAGGCGCGCAGGTAGGTCAAGCGGCCGACATACGGATCGGAGCGAATCTTGAAGGCGAGCGCGGCGAATGGTTCGTCATCGTCCGCGCGGCGGGTGACGGTCTGGCCGGTGGCGGGATCGAGCCCCTGCACCTCCGGTACCTCCAGCGGCGACGGCAGGTAATCCACGATCGCGTCAATCAGTGGCTGCACGGCCTTGTTGCGCAAGGAGGCGCCGCACAGCACCGGCACCATATTGTAGCGCAGGGTGCCGATGCGCAGCCCGGCGCGAATCTGCTCCGGGGGCAGCTCGCCACTGTCCAGATAGCGCTCCATTAGCTGCTCGTCACTCTCCGCCGCCGCTTCCAGCATCGCTTCGCGGAAGCGCTGCGCGCGCTCCATCAGCTCCGGCGGGACCTCGCGCTCCTCCACCGTGGTGCCCGACTCCTCGGGGTAGTAGAGGGCGCGCATGCGCACCAGGTCAATCACGCCCTGGAAGTCGGCCTCCGAGCCGATAGGTAGCTGCACCGCCACCACCCGGCAGCCCAGGCGCTGGCGCATGCCGTGCAGGATGCGATGAAAGCCGGCGCCCGCGCGATCGAGCTTGTTGATGTAGGCAACGCGCGGGACGCGGTACTTGTTGGCCTGGCGCCAGACGGTCTCGGACTGGGGCTGGACGCCGCCCACGGCGCAGAAGATCGCGACCACGCCGTCGAGGACGCGCAGCGAACGCTCCACCTCCACCGTGAAATCCACGTGGCCGGGGGTGTCAATGATGTTGATCTGGTGGTCGCGCCAGAAGCAGGTGGTGGCGGCGGAGGTGATGGTGATGCCGCGCTCCTGCTCCTGCGGCATCCAGTCCATGGTTGCCGCCCCCTCGTCCACCTCGCCCATGCGGTGCACCTTGCCGGTGTAGAACAAGATGCGCTCGGTGGTGGTGGTCTTGCCCGCGTCTATGTGGGCGGCGATGCCTATATTTCGCGTCTTGTCTAGCGGAAAATCGCGTGCCATGAGCGAATCCCGATCAATCCGGCCGGCTCCCGCTACCGCCTGCGGTAGGTCGGCGTAATGCAGACCGTCGCCGGACTGTCGGCTCGCGGCACGCGAACCATTGCCGGCCTACCAGCGGTAGTGGGCGAAGGCCTTGTTGGCTTCCGCCATCCTATGGGTATCCTCTCGCTTCTTGACCGAAGCGCCCTGGCCGTCTGCGGCGTCCATCAGCTCCGCCGCCAATCTGCCATCCATAGTCCGGCCCGCCCGCCCGCGCGCGCTCTGGATGAGCCAGCGCATGCCCAGGTCCACGCGCCGCGTCGGGCGTACCTCAATCGGCACCTGGTAGGTCGCGCCCCCCACCCGGCGCGGCCGCACCTCCAGCACCGGCATGGTGTTGCGCAGCGCCTGCCCGAACACCGCCAGTGGATCCTTGCCGCGCCCGCCAATGATCTGCAGCGCCCCGTAGAATATGCCTTCCGCGGTGCTGCGCTTGCCGCGCAACAGCAGCTTGTTGACGAACTGTGTCACCAGCCAGCTGTTGAACAGCGGATCCGGCCTTACTTGTCGGCGCGGTGCAGGGCCCTTTCGCGGCATATCCGGTGACTCCTACCTCTGCCTGAGACGCGCGAAGTGCAAGGCACGCCTGGCTGGGTCGCGCCCCGCACTTCCGCCGCCGATTACTTGGGCCGTTTGGCCCCGTATTTTGACCGCCCCTGCCGGCGCGCCTCGACGCCGGAGGTATCCAAGACCCCGCGCACGATATGATAGCGAATCCCGGCGAGATCCTTGACGCTTCCGCCGCGGATGAGGACTACCGAGTGCTCTTGCAGGTTGTGCCCTTCACCGGGGACGTAGGCGGTGACTTCGATGCGATTGGTCAACCGCACGCGGGCGACCTTGCGCAGCGCCGAGTTGGGCTTCCTTGGGCCTACAGTATATACGCGCGTGCACACCCCCCGCTTGAGCGGACCCGGCACCCGCACGTACCTGCGCCGCTTGGTGTTGAAGTTCCACCCCAGCGCCCAGCGCACGGTCGGGCGCACCCGCGTCTGCTGGCGCTTGCGGCCCTTTCTGACTAGCTGATGGATAGTCGGCAACCGCTTTCACCTGTTGCGGGAGTTGCGCTCCCCCCCGCTTACCATAACGAAGCGCGGACGCTTGCATCCGTGCGAGACGGATTCACATCCGCGCAACGAATTGTAATTATAGCGACCGCCTGACTCTCTGTCAACCCCTCCGCCTGGGGTTTTCCCGCCTGAGAACCTCGCACCGCGTGACTCGCGTCCGGGCGCCGGCCTATGGCAGGCTCGCGACCCGTCGGCGCCGCTCGCGGCGCGCGCCACCAGGGGCATGGATGGTATCACATCGCTGCTCATCCACACAAGCCCCGGCGCACGGCACAAGGGAATCAGTTCACACCCCGCGCGTATCCGTCCATCCCTTGACCAGCCGGGGGAGCACGTCTCGTCGCCTCTTCCCGTTTGCAGGGGGTGGGGGTGGCAGTCGTTGGCGCAGCCGTGAGGGCTTTGCTGGAAAACGCTAGAACGCCCGGCGCACGGCTTCCTGCCACAGCGCGAGCTTGATGTTGGCCTCGGCCTTGGCGGCGAGGTCGGCGAGGGTGGCATGGTGGAACTCGGCGTCACCGGGCAGGATGGTCAGCAGCGTCGCTCCCCGCCCCAGCACCAGCGCGCGGTTCGGCGCCACAACGCTGCGCACCTCGTACATGCGCAGGTCATCGAACACCAGCCGGTTGAGCGCGGCGGCCGCCTGCGCCGCGCGCTGTAGCGGTGTGAGGTCGCCGTCCGCCACCGCCGGCTCGAAGACGGCGAAGTCGTCGAGGGTGACGCGTCCGATGGTGCGACCGTCCCGCTCCACCGCTTCCGAGGTGGTGGTCAGGGTCCCCAGCACCGGGCGCGCGTTGGTGGGCAGCCCCATCGCTTGCAGCTGCCGCAGAGTCGCGCGCGCGCGCTCCTCGGGGTAGGGGTGGGTCTGGAAGATGCCGAGCTCGACGTTGGGGTGGGTGAGCTCCATGCGCGCCAGCCCCTCCACCACCGTCAGCACCGCCACCGGGTGGTAACCTGCCCGCCGCAGGTAGATGACAGCGTTGGCGTCCGCTTCCAGCTCCGCCTCGCGGCTGTAGCCGCTGAGCAGCCCCGTGCGCACCAGCGAGGCGACGATGATCACGTTGCCGGGATCAACATTCTTGCCCGCCAGCACCGCCGCCAGCACCGCCAGCGCCGCTTTGTTGTTTATCTTGGCCTCGCGGCGGGCGAGCTCGATGCCGTGGCCGAGGGCGACGTGGGCCATCTCGTGGGCGATCACCGCCGCCAGCTCGTCCTCGGATTCCACCGCCTCCAGCAGCGATTGGGTGATGTAGATGTGGCCTCCGGGCAGGGAGAAGGCGTTGATGCCGCCACGCGCCAGGAGCTTGGCCTGGTAGTCGATGGCGGGGCGCTGGGTGTAAGGGCGCAGGCACGCGACGATCCGGTCAAGGCGCTCGGCGGCCGCGGGGTCGTCCGCGACCTGGAGCTCCTTTTCGATCTCCTGGGCGGCCTGCTTGCCCATTTCCACTTCTGCGGGAGTGGCCTGGCCGCCC
>DATLAK010000066.1 GCA_035527535.1 Armatimonadota bacterium | reverse complement strand
CGAGCCGCGAGGCCGCTACGACGCTGTGCTCGTTCATAGTAGCGGCCTTCAGCTATCCGCCGCTTGCCGGCGGCGCGTCACGTCAGGAGACGGGACCTACAAGCGCCGTCCCCGCAGGTCACGCATCCCTGTGTGACGCCGGGCGCCAGCCCAGATCCCTATGCCGCTCAGCCGACCCTACGACCGCCGGTAGGCCAACTCGCCGCCAATCACCGTCAGCACCACCTGACCTGCGGAGTCGATCGCGACCAAATCTGCCTGGTACCCGGGCGCCAGCCGGCCAAACTGCCCAAGGCCCAGCTGCCGCGCCGGATTGAGCGACGCCATCTGCCACGCTCCGCCCAATCCCGCGTCCGTCCAGCGCGCCACGTTCACCACCGCCCGCTCCATGGTCAGCGTACTGCCCGCCAGCGCCCCGGACGGCAGCCGCGCCTCGCCGTCGCGAACGATCACCTTCATCGGCCCCAGCTCGTACTCGCCGTCCGGGCACCCCGTCGCTGCCATCGAGTCGGTGACCAGCAAGATCCCGTCCACCCCCTTTGCCGCCAGCGCCAGGCGCACTGTCGTCGGCGCCAGGTGCACGCCATCGGCGACGATCTCGACCCGCACCCCGCGTGCCATCAGCGCTGCGCCGACGACGCCGGGCTCGCGGTGGTGGAAGGGAGGCATGCCGTTAAACATGTGCGTGACCTGGGTCGCGCCCGCGTCGAACGCCGCCTGCGCCTGCGCCTCCGTAGCCACCGTGTGGCCCAGGGAAACGACGATTCCCTCCAAGACCAGGGAGTAGATCGCCTCCATCGCCCCCACTTCCTCGGGGGCCAGGGTCACGATCCGTGTCACGTCCCCCGCGATCTCGAGCATGCGCGCCACCGCCGATGTCACTGGCGGCACCACGTGATCGGGCGACTGCGCCCCCAGGCGCTCCCGGCTGATGAACGGCCCCTCGACGTGCACGCCCAGCACGCGCGCGCCCCCGTGCGCCGTCCCCATCGCCGCCCGCACGCCTGCCGCCGCCTCCGCGATCGCCTCAAAGGGCGCGGTCACCGTTGCCGGCACGAACCCCGTCACCCCGTGCCGCGCGAAAAAGCGCGCCATGCGAAGCACCGCATTGCTGCCGTCCATCACGTCGGCGCCATCTGCACCGTGCGTGTGTACGTCGATCAGGCCCGGCCCCAGCGCCGCCCCACCCAGATCGATCGCCGGCACGCCGCCGGGCAGCGCTTCCCCGATCTGGTACACAGCGGCGATCGTGTCTCCCTCAACCAGGACGCTGCCCGGGCCAAGCGATTCCGGCACGTAAAGATTGGCGTTCTTGAGCAGCACGGCGTCACTCATCCTTCCTCGATCTTGCCCACCGGGGCGACATAGACCGCAAACTCGTCTTCCCCATCTACCCCCAGGATGGCCTGCCTTCCATCCCCATCGCCCGCAGCTGCGCGCGCAGGGTTTCCAGCTCTGCCTGCTTGCGCGCCAGGTCGCGCTCGACCTCTTCCGCCATCTCCCCCAGCAGATCCTGCCCCTGCCGCGCCGCCAGCGTGACCTCCAGGCGCATCTCCATCATGGGGCTGTGCGTGAGCTCGTCGATCTCGCCCTCTACCTGGCGCAGCTTGCGCCGCAGGTAGGTCAGGCGATCCTGCAGCACGTCCAGCCGCCCCACGTCGACGGCACCTCGCCCTGTTGTCCGGTGCGGCGTCGCCGCCAGTGCCTCCAGTTCGGCCCGGCTCTGAGCGGCATAGGCGACGTTGACCGCCGCCATCATCTCTGTCCGCCAGACACGTTCCGCCGGATCTTGCGTCAGGTCGGGATGAAAGCGGCGGCATAGCTGGCGGTATAGTACTTTCAGATCCTGCTTGGCCGCAGACTGGGTTGCCAGCTCGGCTGGCGGTGTGAAGGAAGGCCCGGGCAGCGCCGGATCGCGCCACGTGCGCCTGTACTGCTCGTCCACCGGCACGTATGCCTCACCGTTCCAGCCTACGGGCGGCCCGTCGCTACCCCAGCGGCGGAAGGTCTGGAGCTGCTTCTGACACGCCGCGATCGAGGCCTCGACCTCCTTTAGGGCCGCCAGCTTGCGACCGATGCGCGTCTCGTAGCGCAGCTCGAAGGAAGCGACCTCGACGCGCAGCTCGGCCAGATCAGCCTCGCGCTCGACCAGCGCCGCCTCTGTCGCCGCGATCTGGCGCCGCAGCCGCGCCAGCTGCTGCCCCAGCGATAGCGCACCATCCCCTTGCCCCGACCACACCGTCTCGCTCTCCCTCACAACCGCTGAAGCGGCGACTACGAACCCGAGCAGCCTCCCCGCTCGTCGCAGCGACTTACGTCGCTATCCTCTCCCCTTACACGTAATCCGTAAACCACTGCACCCAATCTGCGAACGAGAACACCTCGCACAGCGCGCGCTTGAGCGCCAGGTCACGCCCATTCCAGCGCACCATCTCCATCTCCAGCGCCGCCTCCAGGTCGAGCCGGCAGCAGAACAACCGCGACAGCAGGCTCTCTTTCATCTCCAGCCGTACCGTGTAGCGCGGCTCGGGCGGGGCAGTGACCGCCAGCGCGCGGTGCGGCGTCAACACGGTCAGCGACAGCGTATCCAGCAGGTTCGAGCCCGCTGCCAGGCGCTGGAACATCCGGTCGGGCCGCAGGATGCGCGCCATGATGTGCGGCGAGGTCTCGCTTTCTTCAAAGCCCATCCTCCGCAGCAGCGGGCGAATCGGGTTCGCCAGCGAGACGTACGGTACCCGGAAGCGCTCGCTGTCGGCGAGCCCGCGCGCATAGCGCAGCAACTGCGCCGTCGTCCCATCGTCCTCGCCCACCGCCTCGTACACGCACAGGTCGGGCGAGGCATCCCACAGCCCATATGAGGCGACCAGGTAGCCGCGCACGCGCTCTGACCCTGCCCCGAGCGCGATCAACCACCACTTGCGGTCGCGGTACACGTGGCCATCCAGGATCGTGCGCCAATACCCGGGGGCCCGCTGCCATCCGCCGCCAAAGCGTCCGTAGCGCCGCTCGTACAGCGCGAGCAGCTGCGGCTCAAGGTCCAGCCAGCGATCGCGATCCAGCACCTCGATCTCGGCCCCTTCCGCCGCAGGCCAGTGCACCTCGGGTGGCAAGTTGTAATAGCACATGTACGACAGGTCGCCATGTCCCGCCTTCCGGTAAAACCGGTATCCCTCGCTGCGCTCGCCACCCCGGATCACAAACAGCGCGTCAACCCGCTTTCGTATGAACTCTGCTGCCACATCGATCATGCGCGAACCGATCCCCTGCCCGCGCAGTCCCTCCGCCACACCCACCGCGTTCTCATAGACCACCGGCACCGTCAGCCCGGGGCGCAGGCACTGCTCGCGGTATTGCAGGGGGATAAAGCCGACCAACCGCTCGCCATCCCGCGCCACCACAGCGGTACAGTTCATGGCCTCCCACTGCGCGCGGCTGATATCGCCAAAGATCGCATTGCGGAAGGCCAGCACCTCATCGATCTCTTTAGGATCATACTCGTAGATTCGCAGGTCCATACTCACCTCGTCCGATGTTTCTCTGCCCCCCTCTAACTCCCCCCACTGGGGGGAGGACTCGAATCTCCTCCCCCTCTGGGGGAGGTTGGGTGGGGGCTATCCATCACAAACTACCTTCCGCCCC
>DATLAK010000065.1 GCA_035527535.1 Armatimonadota bacterium | reverse complement strand
TAATGTGCACATCAGGAACGCACGGGAGGTGCTTGTGATGGTGAGACTGAGCTTACGGGTCTCGGAGGAGCTGCACGAGAAGCTGCGCTGGGTGGCCTACAAGGAACGGCGCAGCCAGCACGACATCATGCTGGAGTTGCTGGAGAAGGCGATGGCCAAGGTCCAGGTGCCGAAGGAGGTGGGCAAATGAGTGCTACACAGAACCTGGTTGAGGCTTCTGGTGGGCGCGCCGAGCGGCGAGCGCGATTCCTCCCCTACCCAAGCCATCAAGGCGGTGGCCTGGGCGCGTGGCGCTTTCCGGGGAGGCGCAAGGAGGATGAGGGCATGAAGCTGAGCGACATCATTTCGGGCGTTGTGCAGGAGCACGCGGACGAGGCGCCGGTTGAGGTGCGATGCCTGGCATACGCCAGGGTTTCCACCGATGACCAGGAGCGCGCCGGCCTGTCCATTCCTGCCCAGATCCGGGCCATGCGCGATTACGCCCGGCAAAAGGGCCTCTCCATCGTCGAGACATACCAGGAGGCCGAGAGCGCCTTCTCGGACGAGAGCCGCCGCTCCGTCTTCTGGCGCATGGTCGAGCATGCCCGGCGCGACCCCAAGGTCACCGCCATCCTCGTGCACGACCATTCCCGGTTCTTCCGCGATCCCTATGCCGGGCCTATGGTCAAGGGAAGACTGCTCACCCACGGCGTGCGCGTGGTCTCGGTGACCGAGCCGGATTTCGATCCGCGCACGGTAGCCGGGCTGGCGCTGGAAAAGATGACCGAGTTCAAGAACGCCTCCTACTCGCTCGACGTGGCCTTCCACACCCGCAAGGGCATGCGCGAGAACGCCGGGCGGCGTGACTCGGAGATTGGGTTCTGCTACAAGAACGGCGGCGCGCCGCTGTGGGGCTTCAAGGCGTACAAGGTGCAGCGCGGCAGCGACCGCCGGGGCGCGCCCATCATGAAGACGCTCTGGGAGAAAGACGACACCATCGTCTCGGGACGCCCGGTGTGGGAGTGGGCACGCCACGCGCTGGTCGAGCTTCGGCTGCAGCAGCGGGCATCGCTCGATCACATTTGCGACTTCCTCAACCGGCACGAGGTGCCGTCGCCGCGCAAGCGCTACTGGGCGGTCAGCACCTGGCACGGCCTGCTGGAGCCATCGGCGCTGCTGCAATATGCGGGCTACGCGGTCTGGAACGTCCACGGCAAGCGCGGGAGCCACCGGCCCCCCTCCGAATGGGAAATCGTCGAGAACGCGCACCCCGCCGTCATCACCCTCGAAGAGGCCGAGGCCATCATGCAGGTCAACGAGGACATGAGGCGCATCGGGTCGGACCGTTCCAAAGGACGCATGGCCACGGTGCGCACCGACGGCAGCCGGTACCTGCTGACGGGAGGGCTGCTGGTGTGCAAGCGCTGTGGAGCCAACCTGGTGGGATACCGCAACCAGGGGCGGCTCTACTACGTTTGCGGCGCGTACCGTTACCGCCGCGGCCTGGGCTGCGGGCCGGCGCTGCAGGTGCGCAAGGAGGCGATTGAGGACGCGGTGGTCGAGGAGGTCGGGCTGCTCTTCGAGTCCTGGGCCGATACCAAGCGGCTGATGGAGGCCATGAACCAGGGCCTGCGCGGCGTGCGCCAGCAGGAGGCGGCGGAGTCAGTCGAGATCGCACGCCAGTTGGCCAGCATCGAGCAGGAGACCACCAACATCCGGGAGGCCATCAGGAAGGGCCTGGATGACGTTGCGTGGGCGAACGAGGAGCTGCGGCGTCTCCGGGCCGAGCGCGAGGGGCTACTCGCCCGCCAGGCGACGGTCGGAGCCGAGCCAGAGGTGCCGGAGTTCGACATGACCCACGTCGAGGAATGCCGCCAGGCCTTTGCCGAGGTCTTCGCGGAAGGCACGAACGAGGAGAAGCGCGCTTTCGCCCGGCTGTTCGTCAAGCGCATCGAGCTTGACCCCGACACCGGCGACGTCTGGATGCACCTGTTCGCCGGCCCGCCGCTGGCGGCCAGAAAGGCATCGCCCGCCTCTCGCGAGACGGGCGATGCAATCGGGATGGTAGCGGGGGCTGGATTCGAACCAGCGACCTTCGGGTTATGAGCCCGACGAGCTTCCTGACTGCTCCACCCCGCAATCCTAGTCGAAGTATAACACAACCCCCAGCCACTTGTAAACCCCTATGCCTTGCGGGGGTGTGACTCCAAAGAGTGGGGATGGGGAGAAAAAAGTGCTATCCTTCCGTGGATGACCAAATCGCAGCCGGGCCGAAGCTCGGCGGGAAGGATAGCGGCCTTGTGATAGCACTAAACGCAGCCGGGCTGCCGCGGGTGGCGCAGTTGGCACGGTCGGTGGCAGGGGAAGTTCAAGCGTTATGGGCGCAGGTGATGACCGCCGCCAGTGGGGAAGCGGCGGAACAAATGGCGCTGGCATGGAGCCGCAAACTAGGCCAGCGGGTATTGCAGGCGGGGTTACAGGTACGGGCAGAGACGGCGCAGGCGCAAGCCGAGCGCCAATGTGAGTGCGGCAATCGTCGCCACGCCCACAGCCAGCGCTCGCGCACCGTACTCACCCGCTTGGGGCCGGTGCGGGTGGTGCGGCAGTACCTGCGGTGTCAGGGATGTGGGGCCCGCAGTTTTCCCGCGGACGAGTGGCTGGGGTGGAAGCATGGCTTCAGTCGCCACCTCGAGGAAGCGGTGGCGCAGCAGGCAGCGGCGCTGCCTTACCGCCAGGCGCTCACCAGCTTGCGCCGCTTATGCGCAATCGAGGTGTCGCTGCGGGCGGCGCAGCGCATCGTGGGGCGCTGGGGAGCGGCGGAACTGACGCCGGAGCCGTATGCGCAGCGGGTCAAGGGGCGTATGGTGGCGGAGATTGACGGTACCACGACGCACCTGGAAGACGGGTGGCGCGAGATCAAGGTGGCCACTTTCATGGGCTGGCGACAGGGCAAACCACGAGCGGTGACCTACATTGCCGATTGGCTGCCAGCGCAGGAGTTCGAAGAACCACTGTACCGGGAAGCATTGGTCCGCGGCGCACCCACGGCCCAGGCGACGGCGGTCGTCGCCGATGGCGCGCCGTGGATTTGGGAGACCGCGACCACGATGTTATCGCGCCCGACCCAGATTCTGGATGGCTAGGTCTGAAAGACCGCCATGGCGGCCCGAAGGGCTTAGCCACTGGTATCACGCATGTGAGCATTTGTGGGCGGCGGGGCGGGTGGTGCATGGGGAAGGCACGGCGGAGACGGCGGCGCTGGTGGGGCACTGGAATGGGGAACTGCGATGCGGGCATTCCGAAGGACTGGAGGAAGAGCTGCGCGAGCTGGCGCACACGGTGGCCGATCCTGACGAAGTGCTGCGCAAAACGGCTAACTACCTGGGGGCCCCTCAGGCGCGACTGCGCTATCCCCTGTCTCGAGCTGCCGGCTGGCCCATCGGTTCGGGGGTGGTTGAAGGAGGGTGCAAGCACGTAATTGACCTGCGATTCAAACGCAAGAGTGCGCGGCGGAGCGGCGCTCTGAGGGGCTCGCCGGGATAGGCGGAAAGGACGGCGGCGGACGGCAGGAGCCGTGGCGCAGATGCCGAAACTGGACCGAGCGCGGATCCGTCGTTGGTCACTACCGCAGGGAGGAGGCGCGACCATGACTGAGAAGCCGCACGAGCGTGCCGTCGGAAGAATCACGCATTACTTCGGCAAGATCAGCGTGGGGATTGTCGAGCTCACCGACAGCCTCAAGGTCGGCGACACCATCCACATCCGCGGCGCCACTGCTGATTTCACCCAGACCGTGGGCTCGATGCAGGTCGAGCACGAGCAGGTGCAGCAGGCGGCGGCGGGCCAGGTCATCGGCACCAAGGTGGATGAGCGCGTCCACGAGGGCGACCAGGTCTTTGTGCTGGAGGCGTAGCCGGGACCGCGCACGGGCGCGGTGGCGCAGGTCGCCAGCTCCAGGGAACCTGGCCGCGCGGTGAACAGTCCGGAGTCGGCGCGCCTGGTGCGCCGGCCGCCGCGACGGTTCGTTCAGCGCTCGCACGGCCGGCTCCAGGTGGGCGGCGAGGCCGTTCATTTCTCACCGGCCCCGTATTCTCTGCTCCAGCGCACAGGAATCCGGCCTCTGCTGAGGGAGCTGTGAGCCGCTGCCGCCTGTTGCGTTGACCGGAGTTCCGATGATGATCCGGACGAACACAGGGCGAACTGTGCTCATCTGCCTGCCGACGCTTGCCCTGTGCGCCATGGTGGCCGCGCGGTCGCCCGGCGCCATGGGCGAACGCGAGGGCGCGGCGGCGAATACATCGCAGCACGCGGAGAACGAGCCCAGCGAGATCATCTGGCGCGTGAAGAGCGACGAGAAGGTGGTTGCCCTGACCTTCGATGACGGCCCTGATCCCCGTTATACCTCCTCTGTTCTTCGGCTCGCCCGGAAGCGGGGATTGAAGCTCACCTTCTTCCTCGTGGGCAGGGAGATCCAGCTTCATCCCGCACTGGCGGCGGAGGAGGTCGCCGAGGGGCACGCCATTGGGAACCATACCTGGGATCACCCCGTGATGGCGGGCGAGACCGCGGTTCAGGACCTGCTGGAGATCGAGCGCTGCGAGGACGAAATCGAGAGGATCTGCGGCGAATGCACCCATCTGTTTAGGCCTCCCAAGGGGCTGTGGGACAGGGACACGTTCCTGACAGCGGAAGCGCTCGGATACCGCATGATCCTGTGGTCGGTGGCGCTGGAGCACCATTCCGCGCACACGCCGGAGGAGATGGCCCAGCGCGTGCTGGACAAGGTGCGTCCCGGCATGATCGTTCTCGCCCACGACGGTGAGCCTTGTCATCCTGCCAATCGCGAGAAGACGATGAGGGCGCTGCCAATCCTCGTGGACGGGCTTCAACACCAGGGCTATCGGTTCGTGACCGTGCCGCAGTTGCTCGAACTGAGGGCGGGAGCGCGATGAGGCGGCCGTAGCCTGGGGCGAGCACTATCGCGCCCGCCTTGGTCGCCTGGATTCCCTGCCGGGGCGGGTAGCATCCGGATCCGCGCCCGTCAGCAGGCGGGGGATTGCGCCGCCTGCGGCCATTTCGCCGCCGCGATGCTCGCGGCGGTGAGCCTCGGGGCTGCCACCGTCCGCCGATCCGACCTCCTGTGCGACCACACCGGGCCGCCCGCGCTTTGCCGTTCTGGGGTCAGTCTGCTGCTTGATGCCTGCGCGGCGCCGAAACAATCCTCACATTCATCTAAATTGGGCGCAATTCTGTGGAATAAGGCTCAACGGTGCTTGATTTGCTGGTGCTCGGGCAGGCTGCCGCCTGCTTTCGGGGGCGCCGGGCAGCCCGAGCTAGCGCTGAAAAACCGAAGAGAGGAGTGCCTGTGATGCACACGCCGCCGGACATGGCCATCTACCCCATGGGGACGGTGGTCAGAATGACCGGGGTTGCAGCTCCGAAGCTGAGGTTCTGGGAAACGAGGTATGGGCTCATCCAGCCGGCGCGCGACCCGATGGGGCGCCGCCTCTACTCGAAGGACGACGTGGGGCGCATCAAGCTCGTCAAGGGGATGCTTGACCAGGGCCTCAACCTGCTGGTGGTGAGCCGCATGCTGCAGGCGAAGGAGCAAGGGGAGTTACAGCGCGTCTGAGCGCTGGTGCGTCCGGGCGGAGCGGGCGTGCCCGTTCCGCCCGGACGCACGGGGCGGAAACGAGGGAGTACGATGCCGCGCGACCTCATATCCGACGTGACGCTGTCGGCCATGGAGAAGGTGCTGGACTCCACAGCCGCGCCTCAACGCGTCATCGCCCACAACATCGGCAACGTTGACACGCCGGGGTTCACTCGCCGCGACGTGTCGTTCGATGATCAGTTGGCGCGCCATCTGCCAGCATTCAAGGTCAAGCCTGCCGGAGACGAGGAGCCAATAATCGCAGCCGAGATCCCGGAAACCCGACCCATCGCTGAGCACGCATCCCGGTCTCTGGCGCAGCCGACATCACAGCCGCCACTACCGGACCTATCGAGTGCCGATCCGGCAGGCTTGGCCAAAATCGTGCGCGGACTCATCCGCGAGGAGCAGGAATAGGCGATGCCGACCGCACAACGCAGCGACGCACTGACGGGGGTGGGAGAAGGCGGCGATCCTCCTCATCGCCCTGGGGCGCGACAAATCGGCGGAGGTGCTGGCCTACCTGGGCTCGGAGGAAGTGCAGCGCCTGTCGCAAGTCATCGCGCAGATCCCCTACGTGACGACGAAGTGGTGAGCCGCGTGATCGATTCCGAGGAGGGCGGCGAGTCTAATCAGTCTTCGAGTGGACTCGCCACAGTATCTGCGTTGGCGGCATGACCTTGGCGCGCTACGAGCGCCCCAAGCGACCGAGCCACGTTCGTCCCCAGGCGCCAGTGCCTTGGCCTACCTAGAAACCTAGCCGTGCCGATCTACCGTGTCCCCTGAACCAACAGCCCGTTAGATACCTCGAGCGCGAACGTCCATTGCCCCTGCACTTGCGTCAAGTCGACGTGGAACTGGTGTTCGTACACCCCGTCCGCCGCGCAGTGGCCACTTGCCTGCCAGGCGCCACCACTGCAAGTGACCGAATCCAGCGAGGTGCTCGTCACTTCGTTTCTGGTTTCGGCGTCGTAGTAGACGAATTGCTGAAGCGAAGGCATCCCGTCCGCGTCTGATGACACAAGCAGAGCGAACTGCTTGTTGCCGGCGTCCATGCTTCCCCATGCCGCCTCTGCCCCCGGCGGAACGACCACGGCCAGTTCAGGTCCGATGCCGGCCGGTCCGAAGCGGTCATTTCCGGGAAACCAGACGAAGATTCGATATATCCCCGGCGAAAGCGTCGCCTCGACTCGGGGCGAGATCGATCCGCCACTCCAAACGACTTCAGGCTGCGGACCGACACGGTTCTGCGCGTCCAAGACGCAGAATGACAGCATTTCCCGCAGTTGCGAGGTCACGTCCTCGCCAAACTCGCTAGCGGCTGATGCGGAGAGCCCGAGGGTGCAGCCCGCAGCCACCATCCTGCTACCCGTGTATGCCAGCGCTAGTGGCTCGCCCCCCGGAACCCCCCCGTGGAGTTCCACACCGACATGCAGCAAGGCAGAATGCGAGCCTCTGGCTCCGTCGTCATCGGTGACGCTGAGGCGCACCTCGTAGTCACCGGCCTCAGCGTAGCGGTGTGCTGGGTTCCGCTCGCTGGAGGTCGCGCCGTCGCCGAAATCCCATGCCCAGGCGACAATCGTGCCATCCGCATCGCTCGAGCCGTCGGCGAAGGCGACTGTGTCCGCTGTGGTTGGGCTGGAGGGCGCATAGCTGAAGGCCGCAGTCGGCGGCCGGTCGACCGTCACCACGGTTGTGTCAGTGCTCACCTGCAACAGGCTATCGCGCACCGTCAGGGTATAGGCCGTGGTCACCGTCGGTGAAGCCGTCGGCTGGGCGATGTTGGGATTGCTCAGCCCCGTCGTCGGCGTCCAGGAATAGGTGTAAGGCGCCAAGCCGCCCGAGGCCCATCCTTCCAGAGCCGTCCAGCGGCCGGAGGCGATGGTCTTGTCCGGGCCGGCGTTCGCCACCACCGCCGAGGCCACCGTCACCGTCATGCTGCCGTCCGCGGTCTGCCCCAGGTCGTCGGTCACCGTCAGGGTATAGGTCGTAGTCACCGTCGGCGAGGCCGTCGGCTGGGCGATGTTGGGATCGCTCAGCCCCGTCGTCGGCGTCCAGGAATAGGTGTAAGGCCCTACCCCGCCCGAGGCCGATCCCTCCAGGGTCGCCGAGCCGCCGGAGGCGATGGTCTTGTCCGGGCCGGCGTTCGCCACCACCGCCGAAGCCACCGTCACCAGAACGGTATCGGTGCTGACCTGGGACAGACTGTCGGTCACCGTCAGAGTATAAGTCGTGGTGGCGGCGGGCGAAGCCGTCGGCTGGGCGATGTTAGGATTGCTCAGCCCCGTCGTCGGCGTCCAAGAGTAAGTGTACGGAGGCGTCCCACCCGCCGCCGACCCTTCCAGGACGCATGAGCCGCCCGAGGCAATGGTCTTGTCCGGGCCGGCGTCCGCTCGCACAGTCACCGTCACCGTCACGGTATCTGTTCTGGTATCCACCCCCACTGAATCCCGCACGGACAACGTGTAGGTCGTTGTGACCGTCGGCGAGGCCGTCGGCTGCGCTATGTTGGGGTTGTTCAGCCCCGTCGTCGGTGTCCAGGAGTAAGTGTACGGAGGCGTCCCACCCGTCGCCGACCCTTCCAGGATGCACGAACCGCCGGGGGCGATGGTCTTGTCCGGACCGGCCTCGATCTTCAGAGGCACCGCTACAGCGACGGTGGCGCTGGAGAGGATAGCGAGGAGGACCATGAGGGTGGTGAAGCAAACGAGGATATGTGAGATTCGTCTCCTCATGTTGATCGCGTTTTGAGATCTCATTCCGTCCCCCCGATCAATCTTCGATACGCCGTTCATCGTCGTGCGCGGCCGGAGCTCTGCCAAAACGGATACGGATATGATTCAGTCCGACCGCATGGTACAGGCGCCTTAGCAGATTATGTATATTCCATGTTTATTGGGTCGAGGCGCGGGCTGCAACTGAGCGCCGACGACAGCCGGAACTTGCAGGCGGCGGTGGACATGGCGGCCACCCGCGTCACCGGCGGCGCCAAGGCGCTGGCGGAGATGCTCAACAACGCCGACCGCACCACCGAGCGCACGGTGTTGGAGGCGCTCGCCGATCTCCTGCGAAGTGAAGTCGGTCCTCAGGGCGAAGGCGCGCGTGTCGCCCTCGATGCTGATGCGCCTCGCAAGCGAGAGGATAACCCGCCCCCCGCCTGGAAACTCGCTGCCTGGGGCCGCGTCACTCATGCTCGCCCAACTCGACAGCGCAGCCATCGTCGGTATTGAGGCCCGCCCGGTGCGGGTGCAGGTTGACTTCACCATCGGGCTGGCCTCCTTCGTTGTCGTCGGCCTGCCCGATGCCGCAGTCAGGGAATCCGCTCACCGCGTCGAGTCCGCGATCAGGAACTCCAACTTCAAGTTCGGCCGCAGCGGCAATGTCGTCGTCAACCTGGCACCCGCCGACTTGAAGAAGGAGGGTCCTGCATTTGATCTCCCCATCGCCCTCGGGGTGCTGGCCGCGACCGAGCAGATCAAGCCCCAGAGCGTGGACGATTTCATGGTCGTGGGCGAGCTCTCGCTCGACGGCGGGGTACGCCCGGTAGCCGGGGTGCTGCCTACGGTGCTTGCCGCCAGGCGCGCCGGAAAGAAGGCGGTGATAGTGCCCGCCGCCAACGGCGCCGAGGCTACGGTGGTGGAGGGCGTCGCGGTCTATGCGGTCGAGAGCCTCTACCAGGCCGCGCAGGTGTTGGAGCATCGCGACGGCGCCGAGCCCCTCATCCCGCAGCGCCTGGAGACCGTGCTCACCGACGCCACTTATGACGTGGACTTCTCGGAGGTCAAGGGACAGGCGCATGTCAAGCGCGCGCTGGAGATCGTCGCCGCCGGCGGACACAACCTGATCATGATCGGACCGCCCGGGGCCGGCAAGACCATGCTCGCGCGCCGGCTGCCCACCATCCTGCCCGCGTTCACCCCGGACGAGGCGTTGGAGGTCAGCCAAATCTACTCCATCGCCGGGCTGCTGCCCGCCGCATCGTCGCTGGTGACCACGCGCCCGTTTCGCGCGCCGCACCACACCATCTCGACCGCCGGCCTGGTGGGCGGCGGCAGCATCCCGCGGCCGGGCGAGGTGACGCTGGGGCATCTCGGCGTACTCTTCCTCGACGAGCTGCCGGAGTTCCACCGCGACGCGCTGGAGGCGCTGCGCCAGCCGGTGGAGGACGGCCACGTCGTCATCAGCCGGGCGTTGGCGTCGCTGCGGTATCCGGCGAAGCTGGTGCTGGTGGCGGCCATGAACCCGTGCCCGTGCGGGTACTTCGGCGATCCCGAGCGCGAGTGCTCGTGCAGCTTCGGGCAGATCCGCCGCTATCACAAGCGCATCTCGGGGCCGCTGCTCGACCGCATTGACATTCACATCGAGGTGCCGCGGCTGCCGGCGCGGGAGATCATGGATCCGGGCGACGGCGAGCCGTCGGCGAGCGTCCGTGCGCGGGTGGCGAAAGCCCGACAGATGCAGCGACAGCGCTTCGCCGGCACCCGCGTCTTCTGCAACGGCCAGATGTCCGCCCGGCAGGTGCAGCAGCTTTGCCCCCTCGGCGCCGAGGCGCAGGCGCTGCTGCGATTAGCCTTCGACCGCATGCACCTGTCAGCGCGGGCGCACCACCGCATCCTCAAGGTCGCGCGCACCATCGCCGACCTCGAGCGCGCCGCCGAGATCGAGGTCGCCCACATCGCCGAGGCCATCCAGTACCGCAGCCTGGACCGCAAGCTGTGGGGATAGGGCCGGAATCCGGCCCGGGATTGGCGCGCCCGCCCACCCACCAACCGAGCAGCGCCAATACCTCACCGCCACTCGACCGGCGGGTTGCGCCGCGACCGGAGGAGCTGCATGATCGCGCACGCATCCACCTGCAGTGGCTAGGCCCGAAGGGCCGCCATGGCGGGCCGATTCGTCGGCCCTAGCCACCTCAGTCCTCGTACTTGAAACTGCCGACGACGCGGTCAAAGGCGGCAAGCACGACCTTCGCCGATTGCGCATCCGCGTACGCGTCAATGATGTAGAGATCGTTGAGCCCGATAATGATGACGGTGGCGCCCTGGAGTTCGACCGGGCCGCCGCGCCCGGCCTTCCTCTCGCAGGTGAACTTGCCAAACCCGGCGAAGCTGCTCGCGGCGCTGGAGACCTCGGGCGCATCACCATGGAAACTCACACATGGCTGGGCGATCTGATCGTAGTGTTCTTGTACGGCGCCGATGAGCGCCTTGTCGCGCGTCGCGTCTCGCAGCACGGCGGTCTCCAGGCTCCCGGACAGGAACTGCTTCCGGAGCACGATCCAGTTGCGCGTGTTCGCGCGAACCTCGGTCTCGTAGCCGCCCGGCCCGCCTCGCTCCGCAATCACCCATGCGGACGGCACCTCCGTGCGGAAGCCGCCGCCAGCGGACTCGTAGGGCCGCCAGGCGGTAACCGCAGGCACCGGTCCGGGGGCACCGCCCCCGCATGACGACAGCGCGACCGCCGCGGCCAGGACGACGGCGCAGGCCGCCATCCGGGGGCGTGTCGCCACAGCGAGGGCACTGGTCATGGGACGCATGCGGCACCTCCCCGTACCGGTTCCGACCGTCTTCTTCGACGCGCGCACACGCCCTCCCTTGCCGTTGGGGACTTTCACCCCGAGCGCCAGCGAGGGAATCGGAATGATCTCCGTGCGGCGGCTAGGCCCGTCGGGCCGCCGTGGCGGGCCGATTCGTCGGCCCTAGCCACTCAAGTTGGTCACCGACGACGAAGGCCGGCGATCGGCACGGGCAGAACTCTCACCCGCAGGAGGGGTCGCATGAAGATTCTGGCCCTGGCAGGCAGCCCCCATCGGCCCAGCAACAGCGAAGAGCTGATGCGGGCCGCCATCGAAGGCGCGTCGGAGCGACCGGAGGTCGAGATCGCGTCGTTTCAGGTGGCGTGGATGCGGATCTGGCCGTGTCGAGCCTGCGGGGGATGCAGCGAGACCGGCCTGTGCGTGATCCGCGATGACATGCAGCAGCTATATCCGCTGCTGCGGGGGGCGGAGCGCCTGATCATCGCGTCGCCCATTTTCTTCGGCAGCGTCACCGCGTGGCTGAAGGCGGTATTCGACCGCTGCCAGGCATGCTGGAGTGAGAAGTACCTGATGAAGCGCCTGGTGCAGCCGCGCCCGCCGGGGCGCAAGGGCCTGTTCATCTCGACCTGCGGCACCAGGATTCCGACCATGTTCGACGGCGGACTGGCGGTAGTGCGGCCGGTGTTCCACGTGCTGGAGGTGGAGCTGTCGGCCACGGTCTTCGTTCACGGGCTCGACTCGCTGGGTGACGTATGGTCGCGGCCGGAGACCTTGGAGCAGGCGCGAGCGGCCGGGCGCCGGCTGGCGGCCCAGGCGGGCGAAATCGGCGCTTGACCGCCGCCGGGCAGGCGGGGACTGTCCCTATGTGGACTGTACCCGCCCGGAAGGGGACAGTCCCCATTCGGGGACAGTCCCTCCCGCCACAGACCCCTACCCGCGCCGCCGGGCGGCCTCGGTCAGGCGCGCCAGGCAGTCACGAAACCGCTCATCCTCGATGGCGGCGTCGCGGCTGAGGGTGACAATGACGCGCAGCACCTCCGCCGTGCGCGAATCCACGTCCTCGAACGGCAGGTAAGCGGGCAGGGGTGCTTGGCGCCCGGGCGACTGCGGAACGGGCAGGTGGGCGCCGGTGGGCTCGATGAAGATGCTGGCGCTGCCCAGATGCACGCGATAGGTTGCCAGCTCCCCCTGCACGACCACGTAGCTGCCCGTGTCGGGGCCGGCGACGTTGGTCAAGCCCAGGATGCGAGCGAGCTGGCGCGCAAGGGCGAGACGCAGGTGCACTGTCTGCTCCGAGGTGAAGCCGAGCTCGCCGGCGGCGGCGAGTGAGACTACCAGGTCGGCGTCGCGCATGGTCTCGCTGAAGACGATCGGCGGCACCTCCCCGATCGTCAACGGTGCGCATGGCTTGCCGTCGCTCCCCAGGCGGTGGAAGGCGATGTTGCCGGTGACCACGGGTTGGTCGCGGCCGTCCTCGCTGAGGTGGTAATCGAGCCGGGGTCGGCCGACGCCCCAGGCGAAATGCGACTGGATGGCGGCATGCGGCCAATCCCGGCGCGCCTGGCCGCGTCCGGGGGAATAGCCCTTCGATCGCAGGAGGGCGAATGCCCGTGGCACCAGCACGCGGTGCCCCGCGAAGCGCGCGGTGCTGGCGGCGGCCATTTCGTCCGCCGCGGGATGGTAGACCTCGCGGAAGCACTGCTTGAAAGGCTGGATGACCCGCTCGTCCACGATCCTCCGCTGCCACGTCTCCAGCGCCCCCATGGCCAGCAGCTCCGCCGGATGCGCGATACGCGCCGGCTGCGCGCATTGCCCACAGCCGAGCCTGAGATCGCCGCCCACCACCAGCAGCAAGCGCCCGATCAGGTCCGCGAAAACCGGGTTCGAGCGCAGCATCGCCAGCTCCGCCGGCGAGTAGGCGCGCCCGGTTATCATCGCGTCTTCCAGGCGCGCGCGGAACTCGGCGTACTGCTGGGTCAGCTCCCGGCGTGCGTTGCTGATCTCGGCGAAATCGGGATGGTCGCGCACAGCGCGGGGGATGCTTCGCAGCGGCCCCCGGCGTCCGTATGCGATCACCTGCACCTTGCCGTTGGCCGGCGACAGCTTGACGCGATAGTTGCCGACATCCCACCACACCCGCGACGGACGTCCCTCGAGCCCGCCGTCGGACCATGCCATCGCCAACTCCTGGCGGCGCTCCAGCTCACGCGCATCGGCGCAGCCGTGGCGGCGCGCGATCAGTTCCAGCGCCTGCTGCGCGGCCGCGCGCACCGAACGGTCGCCTCGGCGCTTGCAGGACAGCAGCACCTCGACGCGCTCGCGCTCGTCACCGTCGCCCAAGCCCAGCGCGCGAATGGCGGTCGGGGTATCCTCGCAGGCGCGCCGCAGGAGCGCGTCCTCGTTGCGTCCGGCGAGGGCATCGGCGTAGTCGAGGTTGAGACTGATGCGCGTGAAGTCCGGACACAAGTGCGCGCACAGAAACCTCTCGACCAGCGCGTAGCGCTCCGCTTCCGCCTCTGCCGCGGCGCCGTTGGCGGGCGCGACCCGCAGCGTCTCCAGCAGGTGCGGCGAGGGCATGGGCGGCAGCCCCAGCAGCCACAGGTGCTCCACCGCCTCCGCTGCCACCTCCGCCAGGCGCTCGCACCAGTCCGCCAGCCATGGCGGTCGCTCCTGCGCCGTGACCCATGCCGCGGCGGTGGATCCCCGCAGCCAGGCCATCGCGCGGGGATGAGCCTCGCACTCCAGCGCCTGGGCGAGCTCCTGGTCGAGGTCGTCGCGCAGCAGGGAAACCGTGGCCAGAGTGCGCGGCGCGAAGGCCCCGAGGCGCCGGACGAGCGCCGGGCCCCGCTCGCCGAAATCGAAGCTCCACTTGGCGGCGTGCAGGGCCGGCAGCGCTACCGGATCGGCCTCGAGCTCCTCCAGCGCCGTGAAGAAATAGTCGCGCCCGCTCAACCTGCGCAGCCACCACACGTCCTCCCAGCCGCCCGCGCGCGCGCGGTCAAGCTGTTCATGCGCGAGGCGCTGGTACATGACGCGGAAGTAGCGGCTGGCGCTGAGGCCCAGGCGGTCGAGCACTGGCTGGTAGAAGGGCGGCCGCACGCGCCGCCCACTGTAGTGCCGCGGGTGAAAGACCTCGCCGCTGCGCGCCGCCCGCGCGAACTCGTCGTACGACAGCAGCCGGTGTTGCAGGAGCTTCAAGCAAATCAGGAAGATCGCCCCGTCGGCGCCGCAGGCGGGGTCGCGACGCCACGCGCGGGCGCCTGCGCACAGGCGCGCCAGCGCACCTCGCCACAGCGACAGCGTGTCGGTGGTGTCGGTGCTCATCAGCGCCAGGACGCACTGCGCTCCCCGGTACTTATCGGACCAGCCGAGACCCCCGCCACCGGCGAACGCATCGGCCCAGCGATCCACGAAGCGGATCAGCTCCGCCGGTCGCGCCAGGGCCCTGCCCCCCAAGAGCGCGGCCACCGGTCGCCAGTAAGCCATGCTGGCCGGGATGGCGGGCGCGAGCAGGAACTCGCTCGCCGGCCGTTCCCATCCCGGCGTTTCGCGGTCGAGGCGCGCGGTCAGGGCATCGAACTCCTGCAACCGTCGCGACCGCACCGATTGACCCGCGCTCCGGCGCAGCCAGTCCTGCACCACCGCGGGCATGGTGTGCTGCCAGTACGATGCGGGCAAGCGCATCCGGTCAAGCGCCGCCTCGATGCTCGCCTGGGCCTGGTGCCAGTTGGTGCGCATACGGTGGCTCGCTACCGGAGCGAGCTTGGTCTCGCCCCGCACGGTCCCGTGGTTGCGGGCGACGGTCGTCGGTTCCCTACTGCCGAAGACGCGCCGACGCCATGAACTCCCGCGTTTCGTCCATGTTCTTGATGCCGGCGGTTGTCCCCACCGCCAGCACGCACAGCGCGCCGACGGCATTGGCGAAACGCGCGGTCTGCTCCAGGCTCCAGCCCTCGACCACTCCCGCCAGGAAGCCGGCCGCGAAAGCGTCGCCCGCGCCGGTGGCGTCAACCGTCGCCACCTCGAAGGAGGGCAGGCGCAGGCGCTGATCGCGGCTGGCGACGTAGCAGCCGGCGTCTCCCATCTTCAGCGCTACCACCCCGACGCCGTGGCCAAACAGCACCTGCGCGATGTCCGCGGGATCGTCGGCGCCGGTGATCCTGCGTGCTTCCTCGATGCTGGGCACGAAGTAGTCGAGGTGGGGCAGCGCGGGCTCGATCAGCTCCATCCAGCGACCGGTGCTGTCCCAGGCGGTGTCGAGGCTGGTAATGATTCCGCGCCGCTTCGCCTCCCGCAGCAGCCGCGCCGTCGGCTCGCCGTCCAGCGCGGGCATCAGGAAGGTCCCGGCCACGTGCAGAACCTTGGCCCCGGCGATGGCGTCGAGATCAACGTCCTGCGCGCGCAGCGCCGCATTGGCCCCCAGACAGTGAATGAAAGAGCGCTCGCCGTCGCCGTGCACCAGCACCATGGTGCTGGAGGTGTTGGCGGCGGGGTCGCGGATGATACCGCAGGCGTCAACCGCCTCGCGCTGCATCGCCGACATGTAGAAATCGCCGAAACCGTCATCGCCCACCCTGCCGATGAGGCCCGTCGACACTCCCACCCGCGCCAGGCCGACGGCGGTATTGGCCGCGCAGCCGCCGGTGTGCAGTTCCATGCGGTCCACCAGCGTGAGCCGTCCCCGCTCGGGGAAGACGTCTACCGGCTTGGCGAGAACGTCGGCTACCAGTATCCCCACGCATACTACCTCAGGCATCCCTCTCTCCATGGTCTCGGGTCTTACCGGCAACTCCGGCAGCGCGTTATTCGCCGACGGCGCGACCAAGCCTGCCGGGAGAGGGCGCATGCTCATGTGGCACAGGCGCCCTCGCCTGTGATCTCGTAGGCGGCCCAACACCGCGAAACTCGTTTGCAGCCGTCGCGCGGGGTCACGATGCCGTTTTCAATGGGCGTAGGACTCCGGCCGGCGTCAGGGCCTCGATGGTATCCACGGCGTTGGTGTTGGTCGGCACGAGGTGCGCGGTGCGAATCCGGTTGATGTTGAGATAACCGGCGGGCTGGTCGCACCACTTGTCTCCTTGTCGCTCGTACAGATAGAACCTGGCGCCGTTAGTGAGCAGCAGTCTTCCGCACCGGGCAAGCCCGTGCGTGTGCTTCTTCGCCTGGTCGAATGTCCTCTCATCCTGCAACCCGTGCCCCATTCCCTTGGCCTCACACGCGAGGACACAGTCCTCCTTGCGCGTCGGTGTGCGAAAGAAGCCCGCGAGATCAATTCGATTCCATTCGATCGCCAGCAGTTGCTCCGACCAGCCGAGCGCGAGCAATAGCGGCAACACCAGGTGCGCGACGACTTCGTGCTCCGTCGGTCGCCCGCTTGCTTGCCCGTGCTCGTCATACCATTGCCATAGCTGCCGCTGCCGCTCGATTGCCGACAGTGCTCTGTCCACCGCGTCGTTCGGGATGCCGCGCGAGTAGAGCTCGCGTCCGAGTTCGGGCAGTTCCAGCGGACGGGAGACCTCGCGGGGAACCTCGGGCAGCCGCTTCAGTTCCCTCGGTTGACAGCGCCCGCCAAGCGGCTCTATCTGCTCGATGACCTTCGGATCGTTCACCGCGGAGAACGTCGCGGCCTGCTTCGAACGGAAGAAGCCTTCCTCGGGCTGGACCCGATTCAGCTCATCCTTCAGGTCTTCCTGCCAGATCACTCTTCGAGTGTGCTGCAGGTCCCACCCGTGCACGTCGTCGAAAGTCTCACGCCACGCATAGTCCCCGAATACCAGTCCGATGGCCTTGGCCCTCTGGCCGCAGCGCAAGAGGACAACGTCGCCAGGCTGCACTTTCTTGACGTCGACGAAGCGGCGCAACCCATTCCTCAGTTGGCCGTACTTGGCCTCGTTCTCCGCATAACAGCCGTGCCGTCCCGGCCCCATGAACATCACGTCGTGCTCGAGGAACCAATCGCCGTAGTAGCGGGTACGTTCACCCGCAGCGATCTGCCATAGCTTGGCCATGATACCCCTCCTGGACGGAATGGGCGCACGCCGTGCGCCCCTACCCTGCGTAGGGCGCGGTCACAGCCGAGGGCGGCTGTGCCACACGTAGGGGCAAGGCATGCCTTGCCCCTACATCCGCTCCGGGGCGCTGACGCCCAGCAGGCGCAGGACGTTTCGCAGGACGATAAGCGCCGCCCCCACCAGCGTCAGCCGCGCGGCGGTCAGCTTCGGATCGTCGCCGAGAACGCGGCAATTGGTGTAGAAGACGTGAAAGGCCGTCGCCACCTCGGATGCGTAGCGCGTCATGCGGTGCGGCTCGTAGAGTCTAGCTGCCATTTCCACCTCTTCCGGGAAGGCGGCCAGCTTGCGCATGAGCGCCAGCTCATCGGGTTCGCGCAGCAGGGTCAAATCTGCCGCGCGCGGGTCGGGGAGAGCGACTCCCTTCTCCTCGGCGTTGCGCAGAATGCTGCAGATACGCGCGTGGCCGTACTGCACATAGTAAACCGGATTCTCGGGCGACTGGCGCACCGCCAGGTCGAGGTCGAAATCGAGCGGGCTGTCGGTGGAGCGCATGAGGAAGAAGTAGCGCGCGGCGTCGGCGCCGACCTGCTCCAGCACCTCCTCCAAGGTGATGATGTCGCCGGCGCGCTTGGACATGTGAGCCAAGTCGCCGCCCCTGAACAGGCGCAGCGTCCCGGTGATGATAATCTCCAGTCGGTCCACCGCGCAGCCGATCGCCGCGACGGCCGCCCGCGTACGCGCGACCCACCCATGATGGTCGGGACCAACGATGTCTATCAGCCGCGAGAAGCCGCGGTCAAACTTGTTTCTGTGATAGGCCGCGTCGGAGGCGACATACATGGGCTTGCCGTTGCTGCGCACGAGGACCCGGTCCTTATCATCGCCGAAAGCCGTCGCACGCAGCCACACCGCTCCGTCCGCTTCGTAGGTGTGGCCGAGTTCCTTGAGGCGGGCGATGACCTGTTCCACCTCGCCGCTGTCAAACAAGGAGCTCTCGCGGAACCAGTTGTCGAAAGCCACGCCGAAAGTCTCCAGCACATGGCGGTGGTTCTCAACGAAGCCGCGCTCCGCAAACGCGGTGCAGGCCGCCAAGCGTTCGGCCTCGGGCAGGCTCAGGTAGCGGTCGCCGGCGACGGCGATCAGCTCGCGCGCCATCTGCGCCAGGTACTCGCCTTTGTAGCCGTCCTCGGGGACCGGCTTATCCTGCCCCAGGGCCTGGCAGTAGCGTGCGTCGAGTGACAGCGCAAGCTTCTGCACCTGGGTGCTGCTGGCGGCATCGTTGATGTAGTATTCGCGGGAGACCCGATAGCCGCGCAACTCCAGCAGGCGCGCCAGCGTGTCGCCGATGGCCGCCGCGCGCCCATTGACCACATTCAAGGGCCCGGTCGGGTTGGCGCTGACGAATTCAAGCAGGATGCGCTCGCCGCCGCCGTCATCACGCCCACCGTAGCGCTCGCCCTGCGCGTGGATGGCGCACACGACGTCATCCAGCCACGTCGGCTTGAGATAGAAGTTGATGAAGCCGGGGCCCGCGATCTCGGCCCGCTCGATGAGGTCATCCTCCAGCCGCGCGACCAACGCCTGCGCGACCTCCCGCGGCGCGCGCGCTTGCGCCTTGGCGGCAACCATGGCCAGATTCGTCGAGAAATCGCCGAAGCGAGGATCGGGAGGATCCAGGAGCTCGATCTCGGGCGCGCCCACCGGCCTCAGCTCGCCCGCCGTGACCGCCTCGTCGAGGGCCCTTCGCAGTATCTCCCGCAGTAGCTCCTTGATCATCCGGTGGTCCTCGATCTCCTCCTGCCCATGCGGCGAGCGGATTCCGTGGGGGGGGCGCCTTCCCCCGCGGCACCTGCCCGCGGGCGCCGCCGCGGGCGTCAGCGCCTCGGCGCCGCTGGCAACCGTCAGCGGCCGAAGGGCAGCAAACCGAGGCGGAGCCACTCGGACAGGTAGTCGGCGGCGGTCCAGGCGGCGATGAAGCCGGCGCCGACCTGGATCATGCCCATGTTCCACAGGCGAGCGACGCCCTGAGCGCGATGCGACGGGTTGCGTTGGTAGCGGGCCAGCAGTTGCTCGGCGGCGGCGATGGCGCCCTCGATCTGGCGGCGGCTGGGGCGGCGGGTGGTGATGAAGCGCTGCAGCCCCGCGCCCACGCCGCGCCACGCGAGATAGACGATCGTGAGCAGGACCGCGATGCCGAGCAGCGAGCCGAGGCCGCCCAGGCGCCCCTCCATGGACATGATCACCGATCCGCCGGCGAGGAGGATGAACATCAGCGCCATCAGGTTCGTGCCACAGCGCGGATGCACGCGCGGCTTGAGCGCCACCCGCTCGGGCGTCAGCTCGTCGCCGTCCTCGATCGCGTGCACCACCATGTGCTCCGCCGCGTGAGTGCCGGTCAGCGGCGCCAATCGCAGCATGATGAAGAAGATGACGAGCTGCAGCACCAGCAGGGCGAAGCTCCCGTATCCCGCCACCATCGCCCCCGCGTAAAGGTGGTTCACCATCACGTTCTGGTTGAGGGCGAGCGCGAACAGCGGCACCCCGCGCCAGGCTTCGATGGCGAGCGCTGCCAGGGTGCTCAGGAAGCTCGCCGCCACAAACAGCGCCACCAAGGTCATGCCGGTCAGCACCAGCCCCAGATTGCCGGCGCCGCCGCGCACGTGCCCCGTGGTCAGGAACACGCCGAGCGGCGTTGCCAGCCCGCCAACGTGAGGTGGCGTGGTCACCCCGAGCAGGGCCGACATGACGTCGGCGCGCGTCACCACCCCGCGGAAGGCGCCGACCGCGTCCATCACCGGCAGCACGCGCAGACCGGAGGAGGCAAGCAAGTCGCGCACCGCTTCCAGGCTCTGGCCGCTGTACACCGCGACCACGGGCGAGGCCATCGCGCAGCTCACGGGCATGGTGCGCAGAGCCTCGACATCGCCGTGCGCGGCCTCGCGGGTGATGAGGCGCATGATGTCGCCCGCACTGACCATGCCCAGCAGGCGCCCCATGGCGAACACTGGCAGCGCCGGCAGCCCCGCCTGGCGCAAAACCTCCACCGCTCGGCCCAGTCTGTCGCTTGCCTCCAGCGCCCGGCAGGGACGAGCCAGGGTTTCTATCGTCATGTCCGGGGTAACGCGCATCATCTTATTATCTCTCGTTACGGCCGTGGCGGTCCCTCGGCTCCGGCCCCAGGGCCGGCCGCTCACGGCCGGCCGTGGTATGACCGAATTTCGTTGGTCTGCGTCGGGTGGCCCGCAACGTCTCTCCCAGGGGGTAACAATCAACCTGTCCGTTTCCACCCGCCCGCCAGGTCTCTGACAGTTACCCACTTTGCGCTATTGCGCAGGCGAGACTCTTCGCTAACGCGGCTAGGTCGCGGAGCGGCCGCCGTGGCGGCCCTCCGGGCCTAGCCGCTCAGAGTGACAACGGTCTGGTGGTGTCATTCTGAACGGAGCGTGCTCGCGCGAGTCGCGCGGCCGCGCGAAGTGAAGAATCTCGCTGCGGCCTGATCGAAAACTGGGTAACCGTTAGCGCCAGGTCTGCCTTGTCAACGGTGACGCATTATGATAGCATGTTTCCGTTGCGGGGGAAAAGACCACTCGCCACCGCCTTGCCGCCAGCACGGGCAAGACCGCGGCTTTTCAAGAGGAACGACCATGTCTCAGCGCTGCGCCGTTTGCGGAAAAGGCCCCCAGGTGGGGTACAGCATCAGCCACTCTCACATCCGCACCAAGCGGCGCTGGCTGCCCAACCTGCAGCGCGTCAAGGCGGCCGGGCACAAGGGCGCGAAGGTGCTTCGCGTCTGCGCCAAGTGCATCAAGGCGGGCAAGGTGACCCGAGCGCAGCGAGGGTCATCCTGAGCGTGGGCGAGGGCTCTCCGCGGCCGCCCGCCCAGGCCGACGGATTCCTCACTTCACTTCACTTCACTTCACTTCGCTTCGCCGCGTTCATGACATGAATAGTGCGGGCTAACGCCCCTTGCGCGCCCCCGCCGCCGCCAGGCAGGCCTCCACCTCTTGCGGCGTCAGCCGCCGCCACTTGCCGCGCTCCAGCTCCCCCAACTCCAACGGCCCGACGCGTACGCGCTTGAGTGACAGCACCGGGTGACGCACCGCCATCATCATCCGCTTGACCTGGCGCTTGCGCCCCTCGTGAATTCCCAGCTCGACGATCGCCTGATCGTCCCGCTGCTCTATCAACCGCGCGCGCGCCGGGGCGCTGACACCGTCCTCGAGCCGCACCCCGGAGCGCAAGTGCGCGAGGTCCCCCGGTGACGGCACTCCACGCACGCGCGCGAGGTAAACCTTCTCGACCTGGCGCGACGGATGGGTGACGGCGGCGGTGAAATCGCCGTCATTGGTCAGCAGCAGCAGCCCTTCGACGTCCGCGTCCAGGCGCCCCACGGGGTGGGTGCCCAGCGGCGCTTCCGGGATCAGGTCGAGCACCGTGCGCCGCCCGAAGCGATCACTCACCGTGCACAGATACTTCTTGGGCTTGTGCAGCATGAAATACTCGCGCGCCGCCCGGCGCACGGGCGCGCCGTCCACCGCCACCACCTGACGCGCGGGGTCAGCTTTGTCGCCAAGGGTGGCGACCACCCCGTCAACAGTGACCCGTCCGGCGGCGATGAGCTCCTCGCTCTTGCGGCGGGAGGCGACCCCCGCCTGCGACATGTACCTCTGCAGCCGCATGGGACCTACGGCAGTCGTGTTTCCGTTCTCGGCCACGGTGGAATCTCCCGGGTGCGGGCGTGCCGCGGCTGGGCGCGACGCCTGCGGATGATTGATGGGTGATGATGGTGGACGCCTGGCGAGGGCAAAGCAAGCGCTTAGCGCGGACTGGCGCTGGAACGCGGCGCTTGCTGCACAGGTGCCATCTTGACCCGCACACGCCCGGTGCGGTACTTGTACTTCCTGGTCGTCACGGAGTAGCTGCGCACGACCATCGCCGCGGCGAAGAGCGAAAAGACAAGCCACGTGGTTCCCAGGCGGACGCTGGCGAGCACGGAGCGCGGCACCGTCTCGGCGGCGACCAGGTCCACGGCGGTCAGCTCATGGTTGCCCGCCGTCAACACCATGCGTCCCATCTTCTCTCCCGCACTGACCGGGGCGGCGATGCGCGATCTCGTCAGCTCCACCCGCGGAGTGTACCCACGGTTGCTCCACTTCGGCAGCACCAGCATCAGGGTCGCCGCGGGCACCAGCCGCAACTGCGCACGCGCCCCGCCGCGCACCGGCACCGTCAGCGCCGGCTCGCCGCGGCGCGCGAAGCACAGCGCGCGAAAGTCGTGGAAACCGTACTCCAGCAGCGCCGGCGCCTCCTCCCACAAGTCGGGGCTGTCCAGCAACACCGCGATCAGCTGCCATCGGTCGCGGGTGGCGGACGCGACCAGGCATTGCCCCGACTCACGCACGTAACCCGTCTTGACGCCGTCCGCGCTCGGCATCATGCTCAGCAGCTTGTTCTTGTTCACCAGCGCGCGCTCATAATCCTTGCCCGCCCACGGGATGGCGGCCGACTTGGTGCGCACCAGCTCGGCAAATTTCGGCACGCGCAGCGCAACCTGGGTGATGAGGGCGAGGTCGCGGGCGCTCGAGTAGTGCCGCGGGTCATAGAGACCGTTGGGGTTGACGAAGTGGGTGTTGGTCGCGCCCAGCGCTTGCGCCCGCCGGTTCATCAGCTCGACGAACGCCGCCTCACTGCCGGCCACCGCCTCCGCCGCCGCCACGCACGCATCATTCGCCGACTTGACCAGGATCGCGGCCAGCAAATCCTCCAAGCGCAGGTGCTCGCCCGGCTGCAGCCAGATCGAGCTTTGCGGGGTCTGCGCGGCGTGCTTGCTCGCGGCGCACATCATATCCAGCTTGCCGTGTTCGAGGATGATGAGGGCCGTCATGACCTTGGTGGTGCTGGCGATGGGGCGCCGTTCATCGGCGTTTTTCTCATACAGCACCTGTCCGGTTTCGGCGTCCATCAGGATCGCCGCGGAGGCGGCGATGCGCGGTGGCTCCGCGCGCGCAGCCGCCGCCGCGCCGGCGGCGATGAGAGCGGTGACTAGGGCGGTGATGGCTGGTCGCACGTCGGCTCCTTCGGTGCTCGCGGTTGCGCGCCGTGTTGGTCGCACGGCGCCATCGCTGCGGCGTCGTCCTCGATTTCCTCCGCTTCCGTCTCCACCGGTTCTCGTCGTCCCAACCGCTCCAAGTCGGGCAGGTCGTGCACGGAGTTGAGGCCGAAGTGGGTCAGAAACGCCTCGCTGGTGGCGTACTGGATGGGGCGGCCGGGGGTTCGCCGCCGCCCGCACTCCCGCACCAGCTCGTACTGCATCAGCGTGTCCATCACCCCGTCCACGTTGACCCCGCGGATCTCCTCGATCTCCGGGCGTGTCACCGGCTGCTTGTAAGCGACGATGGCCAGCGTCTCCAGCGCCGCGCGGGACAGGCGGAAGCGCTTCGGCTGCAGCAGCTTCGCGATCAGCTCGCCGTACCGCGGTCGCGTCGCCAACTGGAAGCCGCCGGCGACGCTGACGACCCATACCGCGCGCCCCGCGCACTCCCCCCCCAGCCGATCGAGGGCGGCGTTGATCTGCTCCGGCTCGCGCCCGGTGAGCTCACACAGATCCTGCAAGCTCAGCGGGCCGCCCGACATGAACAGCAGCGCCTCCAGACAGCAGCTCAGGTCACCCTCGTCGTCCTCGCGGTGGCTCGCCGGCCCCAACGCCTCAGTGAGTTCCATTGCGGTAGATCCTGATATCGCCGAAGGCGCGCTTCTGCAGCACGCGGATCGCCTGGCGCCGGATCATCTCCAGCACCGCCAGGAAGGTGACGATGACCTCGATGCGGGTGACCATGTCGGGGAACAGACCGAGGAAATCCACGCCCTCGTCGCCCGCCTCGCGCAGGCGCGCGGCGATCTGGGCGATCTTCATCGCCACCGTCACCCGCGGCCGGCGCAGCTCGGCCACCGGCGATTCCCGCGCTCGCTCCAGCACCCGCTGCACCGCGGCCCAGAGGTCGAAAGCGCTGGCCGCGTTGAGCATCAGGTAGCCGCCGTCATCCTCCTCCTGGCCCAGCAGGGAGCGGCTGAAGACCCAGCGCTGGAACTCCGCGCGCTCGCTCAAGGTCGCGGCCGCCTCCTGGTACTTGCGGTACTCGAGCAGCCGCTCCACCAGCGCCGCACGCGGGTCGGCGCCATCCTCGTCCTCGTCGCCGGCCACCGCCGCCCGCGGCAGCAGCAGCTTGGACTTGATCTCGAGCAAGGTCGCCGCCATCACCAGGAACTCGCCGGCGACTTCGAGGTTGAACTGCTCGAGCAGGGCGAGGTAATCGAGGTACTGGGAGGTGATGCGCGCGATGGGGATGTTGTAGATGTCTATCTGCTGGCGATTGATGAGGTGCAACAGCAAGTCGAGGGGCCCCTCGAAGACCGGCAGCCGCACCGGGTGGCCCGTGAAGCAGGCATGAAGCTCCGGCGCGAGCTGGGGCTTAGCGGCGGTGATCATTGCGGCTCTCCTTGCTGCGATTGTGGCTGCGTGAAATGGTCAGCATGTGGTTGCCGGATTGTGCTTGCAGCTTCAGGTGCCTACCGTTATCTTCTCCTCGGGCAGTTTCATCGCCTCTCGCACCAGGGTCATGGTCGCGCGCGCCGCCTTGCGCGCCCGCTCGGCGCCCTGGTGCAGGAGGTCATCCACCAGGCCGGGGGTCCGTTCCAACTGCTGACGGCGCTCGCGAATCGGCGCCAACGCCTCGACGATGGACTGCGCCAGCCGCTGTTTGCAGTCCACACACCCGATAGCGGCGCCCCTGCAGTCGGACGCGATCTGGCGTGTCAGCTCGGTCTCGGTGTAGATGGAGTGGTAGGTGAATACCGGGCATACGTCGGGGTGCCCCGCGTCACTGCGATAGGCCCGCGCCGGATCGGTGAACATGCGCTTGACCTTGGCGCGAATGGATTCCGGCTCCTCGGCCACGTATATCAGGTTGTCGTAGGACTTGCTCATCTTGCGCCCGTCGAGGCCGGGCAGCACCGCGTTTGCCGTTATCTTCGCGGCGGGTTCCGGAAACACCTCCCCGTAAAGATGGTTGAAACGCCGCGCGATCTCGCGCGTGAGCTCGAGGTGCGGAAGCTGGTCCTGCCCCACCGGCACCGTATCCGCCCGGTAGAGCATAATGTCGGCCGCCATCAGCACCGGGTAGCCGAGCAGACCGTAGCCCGGCGCGGCGCCGTGGAGATCGTCTACCTTCTCCTTGTAGGTCGGCACCCGCTCCAGCCACCCCACCGGGGTGACCATGGACAACAGCAGGTGCAGCTCGGCGTGCTCACGAACGTGGGACTGCACCAGAACGGTCGCGCGCTCGGGATCAATGCCGGCGGCGATGAAGTCCATGGCCATCTCGCGGACGCGCTCGGCGAGCTGCGAGGTGTCCTCGCAATCGGTGGTCAGGGCGTGCAGGTCAACGATGCCGCAGTAGAGCTCGTAGTCGTCCTGCAACGCCACCCAGTTGCGCAGCGCCCCCTCGAGGTTGCCCAGGTGCAGCCGCCCGGTGGGGCGCATGCCGCTGAAGATGACGCCCTGCTTCAATCTACCCTCCGACGCATGTGCAGCGGATTATAGCACAGCCCCGCAGCCCGCGACAACCTGCGGCGCAACCCGGCGTCAGGTCGGCGGCTTCAGCGCCGACGGCAGGCAATCAATGAGGTCGCCCGCGACCAGGCAGCGCTGGCCGCGATCACGGGCGGCATGGTCGCCCGCCAGGCCGTGGAAGAACGCCGCCGCGCTCGCGGCATCGCCGGCCTCGCACCCCTGCCCCAGCAGCGCGCCGATCATCCCCGCCAGCACGTCGCCGGTGCCCCCGGAAGCCATGCCGGGGTTGCCGGTGGGATTGATCCGCGCGCGGTCCCCCGGTTCCGCGATGATGGTTCTCGCCCCCTTGAGCAGGATCACGCAGCCCAAGTCGGCCGCCGCGCGCCGGGCGACGCCCAGACGATCGCCTTGCACTTGCGCGGCCGTCAGGCCCACCAGTCTCCCCATCTCGCCCGGGTGCGGCGTGCACACCGTCGGTGCGCGTCGGCGCCGGAGCAGTTCACCCTGGCCGGCCAGCGCGTTGAGCCCGTCGGCGTCCAGCACCAGCGGTCGCTGGATCGCCGGCACGAGATCCCGGATCAAGCTCGCCGTTTCCTCATGGCGCGACAGCCCCGGCCCCAGAACCACCGCGTCGGCGCCATGCGCCAAATCGAGTGCGGCCGCATAGGCTGCCCTCGCGAGCGTATGTTCCGGCGTCTCAGGCAGGGGGCGCGTCATGGCTTCGGTCAGCTTCACTTCCATGATGTCGTTCACGCTTGCCGGCACGCCCAGGGTCACCAGCCCCGCACCCATGCGCAGGGCTGCCATCGAGCTCAGCGCCGCCGCCCCCGTCATGCCCACGGACCCGGCGATAACCGCCACCCGGCCGCGGTCGCCCTTGTGCGCGTCCAGCCGCGGCGCCGGCAGCGCCGCCTGCGCCCACTCGCGTTCGATTAGCTCGGCCGCGCACGGCGAGTCCGCGATCACGTCCGCCGGAAAGCCGATGTCGGCCACCATCACCGCCCCCGCGTGCGCTATCCCCTCCCCCAGCAGCAGCCCCAGCTTGGGCAGGCCCATCGTCACCGTGTGGTCCGCCGCGACCGCGCGCCCGCATACAGCCCCGGTGTCGGCGTTGATGCCTGAAGGCACATCCACGGCGACCACCAAGCACTTTCCCTCGCGGCGCAGGTCATTGATGAGGTCCACCATCTCGCCAACGACACCGGTGACTTCGCCGCTCATGCCCGTGCCCAGGAGCGCATCCACGATAACCTCCGCCCCCGCCGCTGTGCGCAAGGCACCGGGCCCCATCTGCGTCGCTTCCGCTATCGCAACGCCGCCGCTGCCCGCTGCCGCCAGGTAATGCGCCGCATCGCCGGTGACTTCCGTCGCTCGCGCCGCGAGGATCACCCGCACCTCCATGCCCCGTTGCGCGAGGTGGCGCGCCGCCACGAAGCCATCGCCACCGTTATTGCCCTTGCCGGCGAAAATGGCCGCGCTCGCGCCGGTGGGCGCGGCCACCGCGTGGCGCACCAGATCGGCGACCGCCCGCCCCGCGTTCTCCATCAACTCGCGGCCGGCGATGCCCCGTTCCGCGATCGTCCGGCGGTCAATCTCCCGCATCTGCGCGGCGGTCACAACCTTCATTCCCGACTCCTGTGGGCGACCGCGACCGCCATCGCGATGTCGCCGCTGTGAGACAGCGAAACCATCACCCGCCGCCCCGCAGCCGCCGCCCGGGTGCGGCCCGACAGCGCCACCCTTGGCGGCCCCCCCGCGCCGATGATCTCGATCTCCCGCCACCGCACGCCGATTTGCAGCGCCTTCGCCACCGCTTCTTTCGCCGCGAACCGAGCGGCGAAATGCTGACCCGGGCGGCGACAGCGGTTGCTGTACTCCCGTTCGGCGGGGCTGAAGCATCGCTGCTCGAGGCGCGGCTGGCGACCTAGTGCCGCCTCCAGGCGGCTGATCTCGATGACGTCTATGCCGATTCCGGTGGTGTCAGCGCCGATGGCGCGCCTCCCACTGCTCCCAGGTCCGCGGGCGCGGACATGGGGCTGGTGTTGCTGGCGGCATCCACCGCCGCCACCGCGTACCGGCAGCCCCCTGGCGGCGGATCGTCGTCGGTGTATGACGACCAGGCGCACAGGGCGCCGCTCACGTTGCGCCAACCGTGGTCCTCGGTGCGATAGACGCAGTAGCCCGCGAGGTCATCATCCACACATGGCTGCCATTGCAGCCGTGCCCCCTGCGCGGTGCGCACAACCGCCAGGCCCTGCGGCTGCCCAGGCGGGAAGCCGTCGGGCCCGGGCTCGCCGCGGATGCGATACTCGGCGGTTCCCGCGCGCACCTCGATCGCGGTCGCTCCCGCATTCAGCGGCCCCAGTGACTTCTTTCCGCGCCAGGCAGTGCCCTGCGAGAAATCGGTTGCCACCTGTAAGGTGAAGGGCCGGTCGGCCTCGGTGCGGATGACGTAATCCCGTCCCGGCGCGCGCGCCGCGGACCTGACCGACACGGTGTGATCCCCAAAGCGCAGGTTCTGGATGCCGTGGCGGGCGCTCACACGCGGTGTCCACCGCAGCGTGCCAGTGCGCGCGTCTGCGCTCAAACCCAGCACCGCCTCGATGATCGCGGCGATGACCCCGGCGTGAGGCGCCGTCGCGCCCGGCTCCGTCATCAAGGCGCGCAGGTGTTCGAGCGCAACCGTCCTTGCCAGACCGGGTCGCCCCGCCGCCAGCAGAGCGCGCACGACGACGTAGGTTGCCGTCATGTCTTCGCCGCTCGGGGAACGGCGCAGCATCCACTCGGCGAGATGGCCGATTACGGCGTCGGCGCGCTGTGGTGGAACGACCCCGGCGAGCAAAGGCCACGCCTGGGCCAGGGCCGGCGTCTCGGCGGTGCCATTCTCGTTGTATGCGCGGCCGGCGGCGGCCCACAACTCGCGGTTGATCCCCTGCGTCAACTCGGCGTGTTCGGCGGCGAACGCCGCGGCGTCATCATGGCATTCGAGTTCGCGCGCCATCAGCGACAGGCGGTGCGCGTCCAGCGCCATCTGCGACGACAGGACCACTCGCGTGGGCGTCGCCCGGTCGAGATGGTAGAGGCCGTCGGCGCTGCGATGGTTCTCCACCATCCACCGATGAAAGCGCGCGACCACGGGCAGCACCCGCGCCAGCCGCGCGCGATCTCCGCCGACCAGGTAGATGTCCCATTCCGCCCATGCCCAGACGGGCGCCGATGGAGTCTGCCGCGGCATGGGCATGCGCTGACCAGGCAGGACACCGGCCGCGTATTTCGCATCTTGCGCGGCGAGCGCCGTCCCGTCGTCGGCGCCGGTGGTGGGTATGAGGGTGAGTTGGGGATCGTGCAGCCGCTCCCACGCTCCCTGCCACGCGCTCCAGTAGAGCCTGGTCAAGGCGCGCTCGGGAGACACCAGGCCGGGGAGGCGGCTGCGCGGCAAGACCGCCCTGCGGCGAGAAGCCGCACCCAGGCCCAACAGGGGAATCGCAGCCGCTGCGGCTGCGGCGATTGAGGCTAGCTCCACCGCTTGCGATTCCGCGTACCGGGGGGCGACCCCCGGGGAGTGGCGCCGGACATCAGTCGGGCGCTCTGCTTCATTCGGCGGCGGGCGCGCTTATCCCTTTTCCGCGGCCGGTCGCGATGCGCAGCCGCCCGGCGAGAGGCGGCAATGTGCCGCAGCTCCTGCGAAGTGGCAATAAGTGCCCACCGATGACGCCGAAAAATGCGGCGCGGTGACGCGCTGAGGGTTAGCGGGCCTGACGTCTGTGGTAGAATAGAATCTGAAGGGCCGGCGGCGTGGCCCGCGCCGAGGAACGTGTTATGCTCTCGCTCAGCAAAGGCATCCTGCAGCAGATCATCGCGCACGCCGAACGCGCCTATCCCGCCGAGTCGTGCGGCATCCTGGTGGGCCGCCGCGAGCACGCGCGAACGGTTACCGTTGCCTACCCCGCCGCCAACGTTAGCCGCGACGGCCGTCGCGACCGCTACGAGATTGACCCCGCCGAGATCTACCGCGTGGCGCGCGCGACCATGGGTACCGAGGAGCAGATCATCGGCTTCTACCATTCCCACCCGAGGTTTCCGCCGCACCCGTCGGTGCACGACGCCGCCAAGGCGTGGCCCTACTACTCCTACCTCATTGTCTCCATCCGCAACGGCGGCGGCAATGGCGACAGCGTCTCCCTGCGCTCGTGGGTGTGGCAGAACGGCAAGGGCGAGTTCCGCGAGGAGCCGGTGGAGGTCAATCTGCAGGCCGCGCCTGCCGGCGCAGCGCCGTGAGCGCTGCGCCGGGATTCACGCGGGCGGTGCATGCGAACGCCCCCCATCTTCACGCCTGGCTGACGCCTTGCGGCTCAGGCTTGCGGCCGCATCTGCGGGAAGAGGATGACGTCACGGATGGAGGGGGAATCGGTGAGCAGCATCACCAGGCGGTCAATGCCGATGCCCAGGCCCCCCGTCGGCGGCATCCCGTATTCCAGCGCGCGCACGTAGTCTTCGTCCATGGGATGGGCTTCCTCGTCGCCCGCCGCGCGCGCGCGCGCCTGCTCCTCGAAGCGGCGGTGCTGGTCTATGGGGTCGTTGAGCTCGGTGAAGGCGTTGCCCAACTCGCGTCCCGCGACGAACGGCTCGAACCGCTCCACCAGGTCGGGGTTGCCGGGCTTGCGCTTGGCCAGGGGCGAGATCGCGGTCGGGTAGTCCACCACGAACGTCGGCTGGATGAGATGCGGCTCCACCCGCGCCTCGAAGATGTTGTTGACCAGCGTGGTTAGCCGCAGATCCGCTCCCGCGGGCAGCCCCAGCTCGCCGCACAACGCCCGCGCTGAGTCGGCCTCCATCAGCCGCTGCGGGTCGGCGCCGGTGCGCTCGGCGATGGCGTCGAGCAGGCCGATGCGTCTCCAGGGCGGGCTCAGGTCCACCTGCCGCCCCTGGTAGGTCAGGCTCAGGTCGCCCAGCACCTCCCCGCACACGTGGGCAATCAACTCCTCGGTCAGCTTCATCATGTCGTTGTAGTCGGCGTACGCTTGATAGACCTCGAGCATGGTGAACTCGGGGTTGTGGCGCGTCGAAACGCCCTCGTTGCGAAAGCTGCGGTTGACCTCGTAGATCTTCTCGAACCCGCCGACGATCAGGCGCTTGAGGTAGAGCTCGGGGGCGACGCGCAAGTAGAGGTCGAGGTCCAGCGCGTTGTGGTGAGTGATGAACGGCTTGGCCGCGCCGCCGCCGGGGATGGCCTGCATCATCGGCGTTTCGACCTCGAGGAAACCGCGGCCGTCGAGGAAGCGCCGGATCTCGCGGATGACCTGGCTGCGCACGATGAAGGTGCGGCGAACCTCGGGGTTGATGATGAGGTCCACGTAGCGCCGGCGATAGCGGATCTCCGTATCCTTCAGCCCGTGCCACTTGTCCGGCAGCGGGCGTAGGGACTTCGACAACACCTCCAGGCGCTCCGCCGCCACGGTGATCTCGCCGCTGCGGGTGGTCATGACCTCGCCCGCGACCCCCAGGAAGTCGCCGATGTCAACTTCCTCCAGCAGCGCGAAGCTCTCCGCCCCCAGCCGGTCGAGCTTGCAGAAGATCTGGATGGTGCCGGAGATGTCGGCGAGGTCGCCGAAGGCCGCCTTGCCGTGGGTGCGCAGGGACCTCAGGCGCCCGGCGACCGTTACCTGTCGGCCCTCGAGCTCGCAGTAACCCTCCACCACCTCGCGCGCCAGGTGCGTGCGCTCGAAGCGGGTGATGGCAAAGGGGTCGCGGCCGAGCTCGCGCAGGCGCTCGAGCTTGAGGCGGCGCTGACGGACAAGCTCGTGTTCTTCGTCGCTCACGGCAGGCTATGTTAAACGCAAGGGCCGGCGATACCTGCCGGCCCTCACTGAAACCGTTAGCGCGACGGCACCGCGGCCCACTGCTTACTCTGAACCATCGCTCTGGCAAACGGGTTCGCCGATGAGCGCTCATGGGGCCCGCAGCCGCGTCGTATCAGTTCTTCACATCAACGATCGTGTACGATACCGCGCCGGCCGGCGCCGTCACCTTGACCTTATTGCCCTTGGAGTGCCCGACCAGAGCCTGGCCCACCGGCGACTGGTAGGAAATGCGATGGTTGCCGGGGTCCGCCTCGACCGGCCCGACGATGCGATACTCGATCTTCTTACCAGCCTGGTCCTTGAGCTTGACGACCGAGCCCAGGCGCACCTCGTCGGCGGGCCCCTCGCTGCGCTCGATCACCGAGGCGTTTTGGAGCAGCCGCTGAAGTTCCAGGATTCTGCCCTCGACGTGGGCCTGCTCGGTCTTGGCTTCCTCGAACTCGGCGTTGCCTTCGAGGTCACCGAACTGCTTGGCCTCGCGGATCCGATTTGCCACCTGCTTGCGCTCCACCGTCTTCAGGTGCTCCAGCTCATCCAGGAGCTTCGTGTAGCCCTCGCGAGTGACTGCCAGGCTTTGCTGCATTTCGTCGTAGGTGCTCTGGTCCATGCGACGCCCTCCCGGACTGCCCCGCGGCACCTCCGTGGAGCCTCATTCTACATGTAAGCGGAAGGCTGGCTGTATGCCAACCTTCCGCCGGAATAAGCTAGCCCCGGTGCCTACAGGCATCAGGGCTTGGCTGCCATCCTCAATTACCAGGTTATATATACCACAAACCGGCCGTGATTGTCAACCGCAACGCCCACGTCCGCTCAACAATCTGACCAAAGAAGAATGCTCACACCCAGCCCCTCAGGAGCCTGCAAAGGGCTTGACAGGTCGCGGCGAGGTCGGTTATGTTGCTAGCGCGCGAGCCGGGGCGCAGGCTGTCGGCAGTCATACGCTCTTTCGCAGTCCTCCCCGTCTCCCCTCCCTTCTTTCGTTGCTCTAGGGAGCCGCAGTGGGTTTCCACCTGCGTGGGGCGGCTGCCGCGAAGCCGTACATTCGGGCGCCGCGCTCGCATTGGCGGCAGCCATGGGGTATAGGTGGCAACCGGGTAGGCCGGAATGCACCGGGCCGACTCATCCGGGCACCAGGCCGCGACGCCGTTCCCAGACAATGGCGCGCGGCCTGTCGTCGTTTTCCGGGCCGGCGCGCAGGCATACCACTTCGATCGGCTAAGAGCCTATCCGAAAGACCGGCTGACTGTCATCCCGAGCGGCAGCGAGGGATCTCGTTCCGAACCGAGATTCCTCACTTCCCCCTTCGCCGATGCTACGGGGGACAAGTCGTTCGGAATGACATGCCCGTGGAGTGTGAATCTTAGGATAGGCTCTCATGCCGGTCCAGCCGACGGCAGCCATGCGGCCGAAGGTTGTAGCTATTACTGACCCTGGGCGACCTCGCCCTTTCCGCGTTTGCTTGACCCCTCATTGAGGCGGTTGCTATAATCCAACGCGCATGTAGTGCGGCGCGCGTGATTGGGCACCGCACGCTGTGCCCCTACCATCGAGGATCGGAGGTTTCCATGACTTATGACGTGACCGATGCCGGTTTGGCCGAGCAGGGCCGCCTGCGCGCGGAATGGGCGGGGCGCGAAATGCCGGTGCTCAAGCTGCTCACAGAGCGCTTTACTCGCGAGCAGCCGCTGACGGGCGTGCGCATCGGCGCCTGCCTGCACGTTACCACCGAGACCGTCAACTTGATGCACGTGCTCAAGGCGGCGGGGGCGGAGCCCGCGTTGTGCGCGTCGAATCCGCTGTCCACCCAGGATGACGCCGCCGCCTATCTCGCGGTCGCCGCGGGGGTGCCCACCTTCGCGCGCAAGGGCGAGGACGAGAAAACCTACTACCAGCATATAGACGCCGTGCTCGACCTGAAGCCACAGATCACGATAGACGACGGCGCGGATTTCACGTACATCCTCCACACCAAGCGCAAGGACTTGCTGGCGAACGTCATCGGCGGCTGCGAGGAGACCACCACCGGCGTCATTCGCCTGCGCAACATGGCGCGCGACGGGGCGCTCGCCTATCCCATCATCGCGGTCAATGATGCGAACACGAAGCACCTCTTCGACAACCGCTACGGCACCGGGCAGAGCTCGCTCGACGGCATTCTGCGCGCCACCAACCTGCTCATCGCCGGCAAGCGCTTTGTCGTCGCCGGCTACGGCCTGTGCGGGCGCGGGGTGGCGTTGCGGGCGCGCGGCATGGGGGCGCATGTCATCGTCACCGAGGTTGATCCCCTGCGCGCGCTGGAGGCGACCATGGACGGCTACCAGGTGCTGCCCATGGCGCAGGCCGCGCGCGTGGGCGACATCTTCATTACCGTCACCGGCGACACGGGCATCATCCGCGCCGAGCACTTCGAGGTGATGCGCGACGGCGCGGTGCTGTGCAACACCGGGCACTTCAACGTCGAGATCAATCTCCCCCAACTGGCGGCGATGGCGCGCGCGCGCCGGCGCGTGCGCGAGTTCGTGGAGGAGTTCGAGCTAGCGGACGGGCGGCGGCTGTACCTGCTGGGCGACGGGCGGCTGATCAACCTGGCGGCGGCCGAGGGGCACCCCTCGAGCGTGATGGACATGAGCTTCGCCAACCAGGCCATGTCGTGCGTCCATCTCGCACAGCACGGGCGCGAGCTGACCAAAGCGGTGCACTCGGTGCCGCGCGAGATTGACGAAGAGATCGCCCGCCTCAAGCTGGCGGCGATGGGGGTGGAGATAGACGCCCTAACCCCGGAGCAGGAGAAGTACCTGGCGGCGTGGGAGGAAGGGACCTGAGAACGGGCGGAAATATGAAGGACCGCGCTTTGCTCCGTTTTCTGGCTCATCCCGACAAACGCTGACGAATCGAGATGACGGGGTTCGGACGCTGGATGGCGGCCAGAGTCCAGGCGAGGTGAGGATAGCACGCTGGGATCTCACGGGAAGGGGGTTCTGCCTTGAGTGCTGACAGTGGGGGTCGTCTGTATTGTCTTGCGCGGGTAGTGTGCTTGGCGGCAGTCATTGCAGTCGCGACGAGCGGGGCCTGGGCCTACGAGGTCGCGCCCGATGTTGTCATCAGACAACTCACCAGAGACGGGAAGTCCTATACCGAGCGCGGCGCGGGGTTCGCCCCCAAGGGTGATCTTGTGGTCTTCTACCGCACGGTCAGCAAGTCGGATCGCGAGCTGTGCGTCATGAACGGCGATGGCTCCGACTCACGCGCCATCAGCGCCGTTGGCTGGCCGATGCTTGCCGGCTGGTCGCCTGATGGGACGAAGATCGGTTACGTCTTCGCGAACAAGAACGAAGACCAGAGCGACGCGTGCGTCTGCGTGTACGATCTCGCCACTGGCGACACCAAGCGCATCATGGGCGGCTATCAGCGCGGTGATTTCGGCGCGGGGGGCGATGCGCCGCCGATTTGGGCCCCGGATGGCCAGCATCTCGCCTACCAGATTCGCGACCGCCAGCGCGGGAAATGGTTCTTATGGGTCTTTCCTGCCGACGGTACGGAGCCGGTGCGCATTGGCGGCAATCTATTCGGGACAACAGCCTACGACAGCAATGGCTCTTGGTCGCCCGACAGCAAGCAGATCACCTTTGCCGCACGTCCCGCGCCGTCCACGACACCGGAGATCTGGCGCTCCAACATAGACGGCACCGGCTTATTCCAGGTTACGAACGACCACCGCAGCTGCGGCGAGCCGAAATGGTCCCCCGATGGCGAGTGGATTGTTTTCTTCTCCGCCAAGGACCGGTACCCGGACGAAGTCAGGATGGGCTCGAAGTGGGACATCCTTCTTGTGCGCCCTGACGGCACGGACGAGCACACCATCGTCTCAGGCGCAAGCCACTCGACCGCGGGTAGGGGCACGTTCGTCCATCCCTCCTGGGCCCCCGACCAGAGCTACATCATCTGCCATGGCGTGATTCAGGATGAGGCCTGGGGCTACAAGGGCACGTTCCTTATTGACTGGCGAGAGGGAAAGTGGCGGCGCATTCTGGGGACCCCGGTCGGCGCTCGCAACCTGAGCGAGGATCACGACTGGTGGATTTCACCGGATTCCAAGAGGGTCTTTCGCCATGGGCTGACGTACGTCCTACGGGGGACGGGAGACCAAGCACAGAAGACCGACCCGGGAGATGCGCTCGAGGTCTATGAGACGACCACTGAACAGGTCAATCGGCTGCTATCGTGCCGCCAGGGAAAGGACCCGTACTACATCTACTATGAGTGCGAGTCCTGGGCCCCCGACAGCGAGCGGATACTCTTCTGCCAGGCCAAGGTCATCAGTTGGCAGCAGCAGCAGTACGAGCCGGACCTGTATGTGCTGACGCTCCCGAAGACGGAGGAGAGGTTGGCGGTAAAGGGCACTGCGCCTGGCAGCGGGTCATCCGCTCCGTCGGTGACGCCTGCGCCCCCCGCCCCCGAGACCGTGGTCGCGCCTTCGACTGCAACTGCGCCGGCGACCGGCGCCATCAACGGCCAACTGATCCGCCCTAAGTACCTGACCACCGAGCAGGCCCTGGCGTGCTTGCCCGAGGAGTACCGGAGCTACTGCCGCACCGAGCCGGAGCGCAACCTGCTAATCTGCGTCGGGGCCGCTGACAAGGCCGAGCAGATTCGCGCATACCTCGCGGCCCTCGACACCCCGGCACCCCAGGTGACGATGGACGTGCTGGTGACCGAGATGTCCAAGGACGCCAGCCGCGACCTGGGGCTGGACTGGAGCTATGCCAAGGGGCGCTTCGGCGGCTTGCTGCCCATCGGCGACTTGGGGCCGGGGCAGATATTCTACCAGGGCGTGGGCAAGCTCGACCGCAAGTTCTACGTCAACCTGAATGCGCTGGAGCAGAAGGGCGACGTGACCATTCGCGCCAATCCGCGGCTGGTCGCCCTCAGCGGTCGGGTTGCCACCATCAACATCCGGCGCACCAAATACTACTTCTACACCCAGGGCTACGACCAGTACGGCCGCCCCATCATCCAGCAGAGCGACATCTCGGCGGACATTATCGGCAAGATCACGCCTCGCGCCCTGGGGGACGGGCATATCCTGGTGGACGTCGAGGTGGCAGTCGGCAACTTCACGTTCACCGGGACGAGCACTTTGCCGGATGTGACCAGCCGCAATGCGACCACCAGCGTCATGGTCAGCGAGGGCGAAACCATCATGATCGGTGGGCTTATGCTGCGCCAGGATACGAAGTCGTCCAAGAAGACTCCGCTGCTGGGCGACCTGCCGCTCATCGGCCAGCTCTTCCGCAGCACCCACCAGAAGACCGAGGAAAGCGTCCTCGCAATCTTCGTTACCCCACGGCTTGGGGCGGAAGTAGCACAGCCGGCAACTATCCCAGGGCTCGCCTCCATGTCTCTGCCGGCACTGGGCGGAAGCACGGACGTTCACGGGCCAGACGCCAAGCAGTGAGTGCTGATCAGGAGGCGATCGCGGCACCTGGGGAAGGGCGGACTCTGCGGTCTAAGGCTGACGGCGTACGGACCACGGACTACGATTCATGGATGCTGCCCGGGCGCTGGTCATCGGCATACTCGCCGCGTTACTGGCCTACGTGCTGCCATGGGCGTGGCTGCGGGTGGCGGCGCGCGCGGGGTGGCGCAAGCTCCCCCACGCGCGCACGGTGCGCATCATCTCCGGCACCGGCGTGTTGGTCGCATTCGTCGCACCCCTGCTTCTGCTCGCCCCCGATCCCGCCGTGCGCGCGGTCATCGCGTCATGCGCCATGGTGT
>DATLAK010000064.1 GCA_035527535.1 Armatimonadota bacterium | reverse complement strand
ACTCTAGCGCATGAGGCAGCGGCATGGGAAGACGCTCGCAACGCTATCGCAACCAGCGTGGACTGGCGCTTTACCACCCCTGATGCGCGCATCAAACTCAAGCGATTATACCCATCAATATAATATTGACGGAGCACTAGTTTCAGAAAGGCAAGCAGGAAAAAGCGACCCCGGCCAAGAACGGGTGTTTGATTGCACACTACATCTTAGCCGAGGTCGCAGCCATGTGGCTAAGCTCCAACGGGTCGGGGCCGCCATGGCGGCCTTTCAGGCCTAGCTATCACAGCAACAGCTCTTTCAGTTCGTCACCGATCTGGTGCCTTGCTGGCGCAAGACGCGCCGCACCGTGCTCGCTTTGGGCGTGGGCGCGCCGATTGCTCAAGACGACGTTAGACCGCCTCTCGGCGGACAGCGGCGACGTCGGTTGATATTGAATGTGTCACTACCCACTGCACTCTCGACGACCGACGGCAACGGCGCGCCGGCCGAGAAGGACTACGACGCGGCGGGACGAATCACGGCGGTGCGCAATCTGAATCGCGAAGGGTTAGTGGCGGCGACGCCGGCCACGCTCGTGGAGGGACCCGCCATGACGGGATCATGCTTCCCACCGCTGCGCTGCAATGTTCGCGTCAGCGCTCTGCTCGCCCATTGGGCTTCGCTGCTGGCTGTGCTCTGTCTCGGCTGGTGGTGCGCCGCGCCTGCCGAGGCGGCAGCCTCGCTCACACAGCGGCCGTTCACGCTGACGGCCGCGCTCGACAGCCAGGCGAGCCTGGAGTTGGAGGTGACGGCGCCCGCAACGATTCGCCTGGCCGCGGACTGGACCACGGGGCCGGGGCGACTCGCGCTGAACATCCCTCGCCGCTCATATTGCGCCGGTATGCGCGGTGATTCCCTGGAAATCGCTTTCGATGGCACGGTCTATCTATGTGGCTATATCCGTACCGCCGAGTCAGTCTTGGGAAATGCACTCACTGGCAGCGTGACCGCTCTGTTAGATGATGCACGAACCCGCTGCGCCGACACTGCTGTGACCGTGGACCAGATACCCTCTTGCACAGATTGCCGCTATGCTCTGGTCTGTGCAGGAGGATGCGGCGCATTGGCGTATCATGTGACAGGCGATATGCATGGGTCGCATCCCTGTTGTGCTGACCTCTATGCTCTGCTGCACGAAATCGAAGACGACCTCGCGAAGGGGCGACTCAATGACTAGACTGCAGTCCTGGCAGCACTGCATCACGAACCGTCCAGCCTAGTAAAGAAGTACTTGTAGGAGAGAGGATCATGGGCGAACCGATAAGGCTTGCGGACATGGCGTGGGTGGATGTCTACGAATACCTGCAGAAACGGCGAGCACTGTTGATCCCGATCGGCACCTGCGAACAGCATGGACCGCACCTGCCGCTGGCCACCGATCTCATCGTGGCGGAGCGGCTCGCCGAGGCGCTGAGCGCTCGGACTCAGGTGCTGGTGGCGCCCCCCATCAACTATGGGGTCAACCTGGCCGCCGACTACCTCGTAGCGGGCACTGCGGGCGTTGATCTCGATTGCCTGCGCACGATGCTGCGCCAGGTGGTGCGGGAGTGGGCCGCGCAGGGCTTCGACACGTTCTTCGCCGTGACCGCCCATGCGTGCTCCCTGGGAGCAGAGAGCTTCGCGCACGAAACGGCCATACGCGAGGCGCTCTCGAGCTGCATGCTGGAAGTGAAATGCCGCGCGTACCTGCTTTTCCCGTATTGGATATCGTGTGCTGACCTGCTCACGCACGAGACGAACGCCGAGCATGCTTCCGAGATGGAGACCTCCCTTCTCCTGCACCTGTGGCCGAGTTCGGTGCATCTGGAGCGCGTTGCGGACGGCTCGGGCGCGGCGCCGGAGGAAGAGGAGGAGGAACTCCCGGCTGCCTACGCGGTGATGCACCACATGCCATCCCTTGACCTGCCGACTCCGGAAGCGTACGAGAGCTACGAGGGCACCCCGCAAGCCGGAACCGCCGAGAAGGGGAGGCTCATCTTCGCGCGGTGGGTGGATCAGCTATCGGTGCTGATGGGGGAGCTGATGGCGGAGATCCGTTGAGTTCCGCCGGAATGGGGAGTGGCGTCACCGGCGCACGGGGTCAGCGCGCTGTCGGCGGTGAGGCCAGAAGGGAGGGACAGGTGCAACCAGGCTGTGACGTGCTGCTTGTCTCGTGTCCTGCCGCGGCCGGGATGTTCCTGCGCACCGCCGCCACCGTCGCTTGGAAGATGGCGCGCAGCAGGCAAGACTAACCGGGCGCCGCTCCGCTCATGCCGCCGGAAGTCCCCGCGGCCGTGTCGTGTTAGCAGTAGCGGCGAGGGTTGCCGGCAGGGGCGTCACACGCGCCCTTGACACAGTCTCATCATGTAGTCCAGGTAATGTCGCAGGAGCAGGCACTGTTCAAGTTGGTCGGCATCGGTGCACCCCGCCTCGAGCTGGTTCAGCGCCGCCGTCGCGTCCGCCGCGAGGCTGCGCACTACGTTGCGGAACATCCGCAGTTGCTCGTCCGCAGACTTCTGGCTCGCGCGCCGGGTGGCGACGTTGGCAGCGGGTGCCGTATGCATGGTGCCTGCTCCTCCTGTCTCTGAGCCGCTTCGGTTCGCCGCGGCCGCGCGTCCGGAATCGAGTGCCCAGCCGAAGGCGTCCCGCCTATGACCGTATCCAACCGCGCAGACGCATCGCCTCGGTCACGCGCCCCAGCGCGACACAGTAAGCGGCGGTGCGCATGTCGGTCTGGTACTGCTGCGACGCGGCCAGCACATCCCGAAAAGCTTTCGTGATCTTGCCGTCGAGTCGCTCGTGCACGTCGGCTTCCTCCCAGTAGAGCGACTGGCGGTTCTGCACGGTCTCGAAGTACGACACGATGACCCCGCCGGCATTGCACAGGAAGTCGGGGATGATGAACGCGCCCTTTCGGGACAGAATGTCGTCGGCCTCGAGCGTGGTCGGGCCGTTGGCCCCTTCGGCGATGATCCGGGCCCGGACACGATCCGCGTTGGCGGCGGTGATCTCCCTCTCCAGCGCGGCGGGGATGAGGATGTCCACCTCCAGTTCCAACAGATCAGCATTGCTCAGAGGAACCGTGTCAGGTAGGCCCATTACCGCGCCCGTCTCCAGCTTGTGCGCGGCCGCGGCGGAGGAATCAATGCCGCGCATGTTCGTGACGCCGCCCCTGGAGTCGCTGATCGCCACCACGCGGCAGCCCAGCAGGCGCTCCGCCAGCAGCGCCGAGTAGGAGCCGGCATTGCCGAAGCCTTGCACGGCTACGGTGGCGCCCTTGGGGTTGACCCCCAGATGCTTGCAGGCTTCGCGGATGGCGAAGATGGTGCCGCGGGCGGTTGCATCTCCGCGCCCGTGCGACCCGCCAAGCGCCAGCGGCTTGCCGGTGATTGCGCCCGGGCAGTAGTGGCCGGTGAGCTTGCTGTACTCGTCCATCATCCAGCCCATGATCTGGGGATCGGTGTAGACGTCGGGCGCCGGGATGTCGAGATCGGGGCCCAGCACGCGATAGACGGCGTCAATGTACGCCCGCGACAGCCGCTGCAACTCACCCGCCGACATGTGCTTGGGATCGCAGATCACGCCCCCCTTGCCGCCCCCAAACGGGATGTCCGCCAGCGCGCACTTCCACGTCATCCAGCACGCCAGCGCGCGAATCGTATCCACCGTCTCCCCTGGATGGAAACGAATGCCACCCTTGGCTGGCCCGCGCGCATCATTGTGCTGCACCCGGTAGCCCTTGAACACTCTAATGCTGCCGTCGTCCATGGTGACCAGCAGCGATACGTGCAGTTCTCGCATGGGTTGGCGTAGAACAGCATGAACCGCCGGGTCCAGATTCAGCACCCGGGCAGCCTTGTCCAACTGCGCCTGCGCCATCTCGTACGCGCTGCTCTCTGCCGCGGTGACAACTGCGGTGGTCATCTTCGGCTTCTCCTCATTAGTGCCTGGTATCGAACGTCAGGCGGAACCCCGCTACCTTCCGCCTGCAAGCAACATCGCCGCACCGCACCCGTGTGCCGTGGTGCGGGTAACCCCTGACGCCAGCACCCGGATCTGCGTCCATTCGTCCCACGCTAATCTATTACGACTATTAGCAGCACTTACCTGCTAAGAATATGCGCAGCACTGACTCCCTGTCAAGTGGCAGTTCCGGGCGTCATCGGCTTCGTCGGGATCAGCCGGTTAGGCGGCGGAACATGCCAAGGGTTCTCGCTGTCCCCGCGCCCTCTTGCGTCTCGGATTCCCGTCATGCTGGCGATGTGATATGATTACGTGGGCGTTGCCAGGGGCCGTGCTGCTGCCAGATAGCACAGGAAGACTCATGCAAAAAGAGATCCGCGTCAGCACCGGCGTGTCGTGGCTCGACGACCTGCTCGGTCAATTGCGCATCGGAGAGAACGTGGTATGGGAGGTTGACGCGGGCGCCAACGTCGAGGCGTTCATGCGCGCCTTCCTGGAGGCGAACATCCGGGGCGGCACCAACGCCGTCTATGTCTCCTTCAATCATTCGCCGGTGACGATGAAGGAGAGACTCGGTGACCTCTTCGACGAGCCGCAGTTCATCCTGGTTGACTGCTTCACGGACGGCAAGGGCCACAGCGATCCGGTGTTTTCGCGCTTTTACGACAGCGCCACCGAGCAGGACTTGGCGCACGTCGTGCGCGTGACCAACCCCGCGAGCGTGGAGGCTTTCACCGAAACCGCCAACGCCATCGAGGGCAGGGCGGGGGTGGGCGCCAAGTACGTGTTCGACAGCCTCACGGGGATGCAGGATCTGTGGGCCGAGACATCCCGAGCGTATCGCTTCTTCACCTACGCCTGCCCGCGGCTGTACGACCTCAAGACCATCGCCTACTGGGTGCTGGAGAAAGAGGCGCATTCCTCGTCGTTCCGCGCCAACCTCAAGCATGTAACCCAGGTTGCGGTGGATCTGTCCCGCGTCGAGGGCGGCTATGCGCTGCGGCTCGTAAAGGCCGAGGGGCGCGCCTTGGGCGCCGAAGCGGAGGCGCCACATCGCTACCAGGACGTCCGCGGCAAGCTCAACCTCGTCGCCGACAGCAGACGCGAGCTGCTGCGGCTCGGCAAGCTCATCCGCGCGGCGCGCTTGCAGCGCGGCATGTCGCAGGCGGAGCTTGGCGATTTGCTCGGCGTGACCGCGAGCACGGTTTCCCAAGCCGAGAACGGCCTCATCGCGCTCTCGCTGCCCAACCTCTTCGCAGTGGCGCGCAAGCTGGAGCTGAACCTGGCGACGGTGCTCGACGGCCACGAGATGCCCAAAGACGCCGTCACCATCATGCGCCAGAAAGACCGCCCGCGCAGCCGCGTGGCTGGCAGCAAGCGGAAGCCGGTCTATGTCGAGCGCCTGCGTGACCTCGACCTGGTGGGCGATGTGGAGCCGCTGATGGTGATCGTCCCGCCCGGCGCCAAGCTGAACAAGCACTTCTCTCTGCGCAAGGGCACCGAGTTCGGACTCCTACTGACCGGGCGTCTGCATGTGGAAATCGCCGGCAGAACCCGCGAGCTCCAACCTGGCGACAGCATCTACCTGGAGAACGACGTGCCCAGCGCGTGGAGCAACCCGGCGGCCGAAGAAGCACAACTGCTGTGGGTCGTGGCCCTCAGGTGACCGCGCAGCACGCCTGCCGCGGAGCTGCCCGGCAGATTGCGGCGGGCTCGCTGTCTTGGGCCGGCTTAGCTGGTCTCACGGCGCCGACGATTATTCGGGGGCGCATGTTTTCACCAGCGTGAAGGTAAACGGCCGACGCATGTCGTAATACACACCCACAGGCGGGTTTTCATGCCTGAATGGCAGCGGTCCGACGGCGTGGTCGGGCGCGACTGTGAGCGGTTCGAGACGATGGCGTCTCGGTGCGAATAGCATCGGGGCGCCTTTTTGTTTGGGGGGCGCAGGGATTCAACCGCACGGGTCGCACCGAGCGCCCGGAGTGGGAATCTGGAGCGAGCAAAGGAGGACGAAACTCATGCCTTGGTACAACGAGAACTCACGGTCCACCAGCGGCACCGCGCTGCGGGTGCGCGATGCCACCCCCATCAGCGGCATGTGCCCGCTGTGCATCCGCGAGTGCAACGTGCTGTGCGAGATCAGCAAGTCGGCGTTTCGCGGGCGCGAGGTGCTGTATCCCAGCCCGGAGGCGTTCGGGCACAGCACTGCCGCCTCCAACAAGGACTACCTGTTGAACTGGTCCGATGTGCAGATTCAGGTCGAAGTCCTGGGCGCCGAGGGCATCCAGGCCGACCCCGACCACGCCACCTTCCCCAACGTGGACATCTCCACCACCGTCGGCGGGGTGCCGCTCAAGGTGCCCGTACTCCTCGCCGGCATGGGTTCCACCGACGTCGCCACCCGCAACTGGGAGGCGCTGGCCGCCGGCTGCGCCATCAGCGGCACCATCCAGACCGTGGGCGAGAACGTCTGCGGCATGGACCCGGAGGCGACTTACAAGGACGGCAAGGTCGTCGAGTCCCCCGGCATGCGCTGGCGCATTGATTCCTACCGCAAGTTCTGGGACGGCACCCACGGCGACATCGTCGTGCAGACCAATGTCGAGGATCAGCGCGGCGCGGTCGAGCTCTATGCGCTGAAGGAGCTCGGCGTCAACGTCATCGAGCGCAAGTGGGGCCAGGGCGCCAAGGCCATCGGCGGCGAGGTGCGGGTGGACAACCTGGAGAAGGCGCTGCTGCTCAAGCAGCGCGGCTATATCGTTCTACCCGATCCCACCGATCCCGCGGTGCAGGAGGCCTTCAAGGACGGCATCTTCGCCACCTTCGAGCGCCACAGCCGCGTCGGCTTCCCCGAGGAGAAGAGCTTCATCGAGGACATTGCCTGGCTGCGCGAGCAGGGGGCGAAGAAGGTCTTCCTCAAGACCGGCGCCTACAACGCGGCGGCGGTCGCCTTCACGCTCAAGTGCGCGTCGCAGGCGAAGATTGACCTGCTGACCTTCGACGGCGCCGGCGGCGGCACCGGCATGAGCCCGGTGCCGATGATGAATGAGTGCAGCACCCCGACGCTCTACCTGCTCGCGCAGGTGCTGGAGGGCGCGCGCATCCTCAAGCACAAGGGCAAGTACGTCCCCGACATCGCCTTCGCCGGCGGCTTCGTCAACGAAACCCAGATCTTCAAGGCCATCGCCGCCAGCAACTTCGGCGACGGGCCGTTGATCAAGGCCATCGCCATGGGCCGCTCGCCGCTGACCGCCGTCATGAAGGCCGACTATTTCGTGGAGCTGTCCGGCACCGGCAAGCTGCCCGCGGCCTTCACCAGTCTCTACGGCAACGACCCCACTCACTTCTTCGTCGCCAGCACCGAGCTGCGCGAGAAGTACGGCGACAAGGTGGGCAAGGAGATACCGTGGCCGGCGGTGGGGCTCTACACCTATTTTGTGGATCGGCTCGGCGTCGGGCTGCAGCAGCTCATGGCGGGCTGCCGCAAGTGGAAGCTCAACCTGCTCGACCGCAGCGACCTCGTCGCCCTCACCGAGCGCGCCGCCAAGGTCACCGGGCTGCCGCTGCCGGAGGAGGCGGGGCACGAGGCATTTGCCCGCATCCTGGATTTCTGAGTGACCGCTGGATAGCGGTGATCGTCGCGTAGGGGCGCAGAGTGCTGCGCCCCTACCTGCCATCTGCAGTCTCGCCGGTGGAGGATTACCCCCGGCCCCGGCGAACAGTAGTCGGCAGCACGGGGGTGATTCCTTGCCGCCCAGCCGGGAACAGACTGCCGAGCTTGTCCGTCGGATCGTGGACGCGGCCCATCCGCTGCGCATCATCCTCTTTGGCTCCGCCGCGCGCGGCGAGATGGGACTCGACAGTGACGTGGATGTGCTGGTGGTGATGCCCGACGGCACTCCCCGGCGCGAGACCTCGCGGTTTCTGCACACACAGCTCTTCGGCATTCCCTTCGGCGTTGACATCCTGGTCACGACCCCTGAGCACCTGGAGCGTCATCGCGACAACATCGGCCTCATCTACCGCAGCATTCTCGCGGAGGGCAAGGAAATCTATGCCGCATGACCCCGGATCGCCGGCCTCCTGGCTGCGGTTCGCACGCAGCGACCTCGCCATCGCCCGACAACCAGCAGCGGGCGATGTGCTATTGGAGACTCTGTGCTTCCACGCGCCGCAGGCGGTGGAGAAGAGCATCAAGGCGGTGCTGGTTCACAGTGCAGTTCCTGCGCCCAGTCTCCACAGCATCGAACGTCTGATTGACCTGCTTCCCCCGGACCTCCCACGCACCGCCGATCTCATTGCCTCGGCCCAACTCACCGACTACGCCACCGTCTTTCGCTATCCCGGCGAAGAGACGCCCGTCTCGAATCAAGAGTACCGCGAGGCCTTGCGCCTGGCAGAAGCGGTGGTTGCATGGGCGGAGGGGGTGGCGGCGGGCCGTTCGGTGTGAGGCGCCCAGCTTCGTCGGCGATTCCAGTGGCCGCCCCGAGGTTGCTGCGAGAGGTCCCCATTGTGCCGATAGATCTGCGTAGTGACACGAGTTCGACCCCCGACGACGAGATGCGCGAGGCGATGCGCCGCGCCGCCGTCGGCAACGACGGCTTCGGCGAGGACCCGACGGTGAACCGGCTTCAGGAAACGGCGGCCGCGCGCCTGGGCAAGGAAGCCGCCCTCTTCGTCCCCAGCGGCACCATGGCCAACTTGGTGTCCATGCTCACCCTGTGCGAGCGCGGCGACGGCGTCGTCGCCGGGCGCAACTGCCACATGTTGACCTTCGAGCGCGGGATACCGGCGCTTGCGGGCATCGTTCCGCTGGTGGCCAACGACGAGACCGGCGCTCCCGACCCGGATGAGATCCGCGCTCTGCTCGGGCGGCGCAGCTTTGTGCGCCCGCGGGTGCTGGCGGTTGAGAACACACACAACTTCGCGGGCGGCGTGCCGCTGGATTTCGCGCAGATGGCGACTTATGCTGCGCTGGCGCGCGAACGCGACCTGAAGCTCTACGTGGACGGCGCCCGTGTCTTCAACGCCGAGGTCGCGCTCGGCACGCCTGCCGCCGAGCTATGTCGTGACGCCGATGTCGTCTCTTTCTGCCTGTCGAAGGGGTTGAGCGCACCCATCGGCTCGCTGGTGGTCGGCGGCGCGAAAGACATGAGCCGCGCGCGGGAGATGCGGTCGCTGCTGGGCGGGCAGATGCGCCAGGCGGGCGTGATCGCAGCGGCGGGTATGGTGGCGCTGGAGAAGATGATCGAACGCCTGGCGGATGACCACCGGCGGGCGCAGCGGCTGGCGGAGGGTCTGCGGGGCCTCGCTGGCCTGGGGGTAGAGCCGCCACATACCAACATGGTGCGGATGCATGTCGCGCGCGCCGGCCTCGACGCCCAGGGATTCGTCAAGGCGATGGCCGCCCGCGGCGTCCTGGTCTTGCACTACAGCGCAACCGTCGTACGCATGTGCACCTACCGCGACATCACCGACGCCGATATTGATGCGACGATTGCCGCGGTGCGCGAGACGATGGCCGCGGGGTGACACCTGCGGTCGGACAGCGCCCGCCCTGCGGCGGTTCGGTGATGCTGAAAGCGGAGGAGGCGCAGGAGGTGATGACAAGCCCGCAGTGGAAAACCTAGCTGGGAGGCGACGCAGTGCCGCGCGTGGTCGTCATCGGCAGCATCAATATGGACTTGGTGGTGCGAGCGGAGCGCCTGCCGCGCCCCGGGGAGACCATCCACGGCGACGAATTCCACACCATCCCCGGCGGCAAGGGCGCCAACCAGG
>DATLAK010000063.1 GCA_035527535.1 Armatimonadota bacterium | reverse complement strand
TCGCGTCTCGACCGGGAACTTGACGAACTGGGGCATCGAGCTGGCGGGGCGGTCCTTCATCTCCCGCATGAGGATGCCTTCGTGATTGACGTAAAGGATGTGCTCCGCGTCCTCTTCGATTACCCGCCGCTCGAACGGCGGCTCGGGGAAAAACCAGCCGCTGTAGCCTTGCCTGACGTCGGCGCCCATGTTGAGATCGAAGTGATCCGGGTCGTAGCCCTCTTGCTGCCAGCGCTCGATCGTCTCCGGCCACGCCCCCCACCCCCAGAACGGGGTGCGATCCACCGGCTCGTAATTCATGCACGCGCGAAAGCGCTCAAGGTCGTTCATCGGTTGGCCGATTCTCGCCCCCCAGCGGAGTGCGGGTGTGTCGCGTAGAGGTAGTTGAACCGCCCGTTGGGCGCGCTGTCGCCATTGACGGTGAACTCCTCGATGGCATCCTCGGTCTGGAGGTTGTCCACCCACTTAAACTCCATCCGCAGCGGCGCGTCGCCGCCGGCCAGCCCGAGCACCCGGCGCGGGATCGCCAGCATCAGTTCGTTGCCGCGCATGCGCAAGCCTGCTTCCCCGACCGCCTGCCAGTCCCAGCCGGTGCGCGCCCCCTCGACCACCGCGGTTGACGCCTCCTTGAGCTGGCGGTTGACAACGAAGTCGTATCCATGCCACCCGGTCGCGGGATTGCCGTCAGCGTTGATGAACAGCATCATCCAGTTAGGGTCGGTGTGGGATGTGATGGCGCCCGCGGTTCGGGCGTAGAAGTAGATGAAGTCCGAGTCGCGAGCCACCTTGAGGGCCACAAAGTCGTTACGGCCGGTGGCGTTGACGTAGCGGGTGACGGTGTTAAAGCCGGGATGATCGCGGTGCGCCGTGTCGCCGATGTCGTCCCTGAACTCGGGGCCGACGGCGACCCACTGGGAAAAGTCACCGTCGAGATTGATGGTCTTGGGGGGCGTTGCCGCAGGGAGTGGCCGCACGCCCTTGAAGCGACGGACGTAGCTGACGAGCTGATAGTAGTAGTTGTCGCCGTGACCGCCCTTCATGGGCTCGATGTCGCGACTGTTCTCCTGGTTGAAGGTATCCACGAACATCGAGGGCATCTTGACCCCCAGGAACTCGGTATGACGCCCGCCGAACCATTCGTTCCAGCCGGTGACGAAGACGAAGCGCGGGTCTTCCGCGAGCGCGCGCTCCCACTGCTCCGCGAAGTTGTAGCCATGCAGAGCCGCGTCGGGCGCGGGCGCGTGTGCGCCGCCGTGGTAGCTCCGGCCCAAGGCCCCTGGCTCGCTGAGGGTGCCCAGCCGCAGCCCGTTGGCATCCTTGACCGCGTTCTGCGCGACGCCGACCGACATCTGCTCCTTCTCGCCGCGGCGGTTGCGGAACACGTGCTGCGGATAAACCTCCAGCCAGCTCCACATGTCGGGCTCGGTGGGCCCCTGAAAGTAGTCGGGCTGGGGGCGCCGGAAGGTGAAGAAATCGCGCAACTCCGGGCTGACCTGGGCCGGGTTCGCCAGGATCAGCGGCTTGCCTTCCCAGCGAAACCACAGGTCCGCGTACAGGCCCTTGGCGTACAGCTCATCGTACAGCTCCTGCACGGTGCTGGCGGGGTCCCAGAAGGGCGTCAGGAATGCGACGTCGGGGGTGCGGTTGCCCTCGCGGCGCAGCTCGGTCAGCGCATCGAACAACGCGGTGTAGTTGTGCTTGTAGATCAGCTTGTTGCTGGTGTCGAAGATGAGTGTATCCACCCCTGCATCGGCCAGCATCTGCGCGTGTTTACGCAGCACCCACCGGTCGTCGCCCAGGTAGTAACCGAACAGCGGCTCCCCCCAGTGGTGCGGCGCCCCGACCGGCCCCCACAGCGGGCTGTTAGCCTTGCTCATCGCCTGCGGGTCCTGGCGCAGAATCTTCGAGATGTCGTAGGGTCCGCCGCCGACATGCGCGCCGTGCCACAAGAAGTAGAAAATCCCCACCCAGCGGTCCGCTCGCGGCGGGCCGACCTCTGCATAGGTCGGCGGACGGCGCCCGAGCGCATCGGTGGCAACCCAGGTGTCGCTGAAGTTGTCCCAGGCCGGGGTGCTGCGATTCTCATCAGCCCGGACCGCGTGCATGTTCGGCCCTCCACAGGAATAGGAGATCATCACGCAGACGGTCAGGCGCCAGGCGGTCGCGGGGCGCCCGACCTTGGGATGTGACAGATGTCGGCGCCGCATTCGAGCTACGCCTCCACCATGGCCATGGCTGCTGCAGCGATGCGCGCGGCGTCGGGCACCGCGAAGCGCTCCATCACCGGGCTGGCGGCAATGGGCGCGTCATAGGTGGCGACGCGCACCGGCGGGGCTTGAAGCAGATCGCCATGGGTCTCGGCGATCTCGGCCACAATCTCCGCGCCCCAGCCGCCGCGCCGGGTGTCCTCCTCGACGGTCATCAGGTGTCCGGTGCGGCCCAGCGATTCGCACACGGTATCATAATCGAAGGGCACCAGGGTGCGCGGGTCAATCACCTCCAACTCGATGCCCTCCTGCGCCAGCTCCTCGGCTGCTTGCAGAGCGCGGTAGAGCATCAGATGCGTGGCGACCACGGTGATGTGTTTCCCCGGACGGCGCACCGCGGCGACGCCGAGCGGCACCGTGAAATCCTCGTCCGGCACCGGCTCGTCCACCTCCAGCGCGTGGTCTTCCTTGCGCGCGCCGCTGGAGCCGTAGAGCAGCTTGTGCTCGAAGATGAACACCGGGTTGTCATCGCGCACCGCCGTCTTGAGCAGGCCCTTGGCGTCGTAGGGCGTCGAAGGCACCGCCACCTTCCAGCCGGGGGTATGGACGATCCATGCCTCGGGGGACTGCGCATGCTGCGCCCCGCGCGTGCTTGCCCCCACCGGCGCCCGCACCACCAGCGGCACCTTGGTGCGCCCGCCTGACATGAAGCACATCTTCGGTGCCTGGTTGATCAGCTGGTCGGCGGCGCAGAACATGAAATCGGCGTATTGGAAATCGGCGATCGGACGCAAACCCGTCATCGCCGCGCCCACCGCCGCCCCGATCAACCCCGCCTCGGAAATGGGCGTGTTGCGGATGCGCTCGAAGCCGAACTCGCGCTCCAGCCCCCAGGTGACGGTGAAGGCGCCGCCCCAGCCGCCCGGCGTGCCGATGTCCTCGCCGATGCAGATGACCGTGGGGTCGCGGCGCATTTCCTCCGTAATCGCCAGGCGCAGCGCCTTTGCGATGGTCACTCGGATCCCTCCCAGAAGACGTCGCGCAGCGCCTCCGCGCCCGGCGGCTGCGGGGCCTGCTCGCCGTAGTCGAGCGCTGCCCGCACCTCCTCCTGCGCCGCCCGGTCAATGGTCTCCAGTTCCGCTTCCGTCGCTGCCCCGTCGTCGAGCAGCCGGGCGCGGGCGAGGTCCAACGGATCGCGGCCAAGCCAGAACGCTTCCTCTTCATGGTCGCGATACTTGTTCTGGTCGCGGCGGGAATGCCCGCACCGGCGGTAGGTCAGGCACTCCAGAAAGGAGGGGCCATCGCCTGCGCGCGCGCGCGCGATGGCCCGCCCCGCCGCCTCGTGCACGGCGAAGACATCGTTGCCATCTACCGTCTCGGTCGGCATGCCATAGGACTGCGCGCGCTCCGCCAAGCGCGGGATCTTGTTCACCGTGGTGACGTGGGTGGAGGCGCCGTAGAAATTGTTCTCGCACACCAGCACCACCGGCAGGTCCCAGATCGCGCACAGGTTGGCGCCCTCGTGGAAAGCGCCGTTGTTGAAGGCGCCGTCGCCGAAGAAGCACGCGACGACCGTTGCCGGCATCAACCTGCGACACGACAGGCCCATACCGGCCGCAATCGGCACCCCGCCGGCGACAATGGCGCTGGCGGGCGGCATCCCGTACTCCGGGCTGCCCATATGCATGGAGCCGCCGTGGCCGCGGCAGCAGCCGAGAATGCTGCCGAAGAGCTCGGCCGCCATCTCGGCAAGCGGAATACCCTTGGCGATGGCATGGCCGTGGGGGCGATGGGTGCTGGTGATATAGTCGGTGCGCAGCAGGTGCGCGCAGACGCCGGCGGCCGGCGCCTCCTGGCCCTGACACTGGTGGACGGTGCCGGGTATGCGCCCCGCTTGGAAATACTTGAACACGCGCTCCTCGAACTCGCGGATGCGCCGCATGGTGCGGTATAGGCCAAGCGCCTGATCCCTTTCGGGCAGAGGTGCCGCCGGGCGGTCGAGATCCAACCCGCCAAACGGGGTCACTTCGGTCTCCCTCCCACCAGCAAGCGCCGCGCCAGCCGCACCGACTCCGCGCCATCCCCGGCGCGCACCACTCGCTCGATCTCCTGTGGGTCGGCCTGCTCGATGATGCGCAGCAGATCGTTGATCCAGGCGAAGCTCTCCCGCGCCGCCGCTAGCCCCTCCTCGCGGTAGGGGAACACGTCCAGGGTCAGCCACCCGCGGTAGTCCAGGCGGCGCAGCCAATAGAGGAACTCCATCAGCTCGATCACGCGCACCGAGCCGACGATCATGTCGTCGTCCCACAGGCCATAGTTGTCGTTGAGGTGCACGTAGAACAGGCGCCGGCGACCGTTTCCCTGCAGCAGGGCCGCCGCCTCCGCCGGGTTCTCACCCGCCGCCAGCGCGTGGCCGGCGTCCAGCAGCGCGCCCACGTTGTCCTTCCCCACCGCGTCAATCAGCAGCAGCGTCTTGGCCGCCGAGTTGACGTGAATGTGGGTACGGGGCTCCTTGAGCTTGTACTCGATGCACACGGGCACGCTGGGGCGATGCGCGGCCGCCGCCGCCACTCCCTCGACCAACCACCTCCAGGCGGATTCGTAGTCGGACTGGAAGGGGTAGTCGTACCCATCCTGGCCGAACCACAGGTCAACCGCGACGTTGCCCATGGCCTCGGCCCACGCGATGACCTTGCGGCATTCGGCCAGCGCCGCCGCGCGGGTTTCAGCGTCCGGGGCCGCCAGGCTGCCCCGGCCCCATTTCGCCTGCGTCCACAGATCGGCCGTCAGCATGGAGGCCTCGAGCCCGCGGTCGGACAGCTCCTTGGGCATGGCCTGGATGTTGTCGTCGTTGATGTGCCAGTTGCCGACCAGCTCCACGCCCTCGAGGCCGGGGCACTGGCCGGCCAGGTCGAGCATACCCTCCAGGGTCGTCGCGCCCCCGCCGTAGCCGGACCGGCAGTAGCGGTCGGCGCATGACCCGAACACGGGCAGGCACGCGCCCAGGCGGTAGCGGGTGTCGTCGCCAACCTTCATGGCTTCACCTCACGCAGCCCAGAGAAAGTACGGTAGGCCAGGCGTCTCGCCTGGCGACCTTAGAATGTTGGCAGCCGAGGACGGCTGCCCTACCGGCTCGTCTTGGGATGGAAGCGCGGGTCCGCGCGCAGCCAGTGGGTGCGCGGCCGCTCGGGAATGCCCCACTTCTCGACGGCGGCGTTGAGCTCCGGGTAGTCGGGGGCCGCCTCCTTCAGCGGGCGGCCGGACATCACTACCTCGATCGCTTGCTGCCAGGCTCTGGCGCCGGCGGCGTAGCCCATGGGGTGGCCTAACATGCCGCCGCCGGCGGGAATGACGATATCGGTGCCGTACTCCCGGACCAGGATCTCCGTCAGCCCCGGGTAGACGCCGGCGCAAGGCATGGGCCAGGTCGGCTTGATGTGCCGCCAGGGGGCGAGCTTGACCTGGGCGGTGCGCAGCCCCTCCTCCAGGCTGACCATGGGGATGCTCGACCAGTAGGTGGGCGTCAGCATGAGGTCGGCCCCACACAGCCGGCACAGCTTGGCGAAGACGGGCCAACTGATACGCGGCTGCGCCGCGATCATGTGCGAGGCATGCAGCAGCACCGGCACCTTGACCTCGGGATGCGCGGTCAGAACGCGCAGGGCCGACAGGCCTGCCGAGTAGGTCAGCAGCAGCCCGGTGGCGCCGAGCTCCATCGCCCGCAGCGCCTTGGGTACGATCCGGTCCACCTCGTCGGTGATGCTGACGAAGTAGAGGGGGCGCTTGCCGGTCTGCTGGGCGGCGCGGTCAATCGCCCCCAGCACGGCGCGCAGGCGGTCCTCGAATCCGCTGTTGTACACCTGCGAGGTCATCTCGTCGTCTTTGATCAGGTCCACCCCGCCTAAGCAGGTCTGATAGACCTGCGCCGCGGTCTTATCCGGCGTCATTCCCATCTTGGGCTTGATGATGTGCAGGGACAGCGGCCGCTGGGGAATGCCCATCAGCTCGCGCAGGCCGGGGACGCCGAACTTGGGTCCCGGAAACTGAGCCAGCAGGTCATCGGGCACGGCGATATCCAGCAGGCGCATGCGGGGGGAATAGGCGAAGCAGTTGCCCGCGATGGACAGCAGCATCATCGGCAGGTTGGGCTCCCAGGCGTCTATGGGAAACGCGAGCTGGATCACCGCCCGCTTGGTGTCGGCTTCCGGCGATGGGATCTCGAAGTAGCCGACGAGCTTGCCGGACAGCCGGGCACGCACCTCGGGCGTGTCCTCCTCGATTCTCTCCCAGGTGCCGGTCGAGCCCTCGAGGGCGATGCTCTGCACCAAGCTGAAGTGATCCAGGAAGCACTCGCCGGGCACCCGATCCTCCACATAGTAGGTGGCGACCAGGCAGCGCTTGCGGTCAATGCCGTCGGGAATGTTGTGAAAAATGACAGGGTCGTAATAGGGGGTCGGGGGGTTGACGTTATCCGTGCGCACGTTGCGGGCACCTCCGGTGAAGCGGCTTCCGCTTGCCAGAAACGGCTTCAGGATGTATCATGTTTAGCATCTTACGCTGTATTGTATATCATGGTGAGCATGATTGCAAGGTCCCGGGGGCGTCGGTGGGACTTCGCTGAAGTCGAAGGGGCCTGTCCTGAGCGAAATCGAAAAGGCGGCTATCTCGCCCCGACCGGTCGGGGCGGCCATACGAGAGTGAGGACGGCTGTGGCACGGCGTAGCAATCCGGGCACCACGAGCGGTGAGACCTACCCGGGCCGGCTGCTCGGCACCAAGATCGCCGGCGCCTACCCGCGGCTGCGACCGGCCGAGCGCCGCGTCGCCGACTATGTGCTCGCCCATCCGCACCAGGTCACCGGCCTGCCCATCGCCGCCCTGGCGCAGCGCTGCTCTGTCAGCCAGCACACGGTCAATCGCTTCTGCGCATCGCTCGGCATCAAGGGCTACCCGGAGCTGAAGCTTGCCCTCGCGCAGCACTTGGTTATCGCCGCCTCCTCCCTGTCCGAGCAAGGCGACCATCCTTCCACGCCTGAGGGTATCGTCGCCGAGACCTTCCGCTTCAACATTGACTCCCTCAAGGCCACCCTGGCCTTGGAGCAGAAGGCGCAGATGCGGGCGATCGCCGACCTCATCGCCCGCTGTCGCATGGTGCGGTGGTTCGGCATCGGCGGGTCGGCGGCGGTGTGCCTCGACGGCGCCTTGCGCTTGCGGCAACTGGGGATTGATGCGGCGGCGGTGACCGAGCCCTTCAGCCAGGTGGTGGAGGCATGTTGGCTGGGTGCGCGCGACGCGGCGGTCGGCGTCTCCCATACCGGCGAGAGCCGTCCGGTGGTACAGGCGCTGCAGTTGGCGCGCGAGTCCGGCGCAAGCACGGTGGGCATCACCAACTTCCCCGACAGCGCCCTCAGCCGCGGTGCGGAACACGTGCTGCTGACGGCCTCACCCCGGGAGTGGAGCGGCGCCAGCACCACCGTCGTCGCCTCGCGCATCGCGCAGCTCGCGCTGGTGGACGCGATCTACGCCCTGGTCGCGGTCGAGCGCACGAAGCGGGTGGGCGAAGCGATCGACCGGATTGACGAGTTCGTGGAAGCGAACCTGCGGCTGGGCAAGCAGGCGCGCAGGAAGCGCCCCACAAGGGCGTGAGTGCGGGCGCTCCCACCATCGGCGGCGCCCCATCGTCACGGGTCGGGAGGAATCAAGATGACGCAGTCAGCAGTGGCATTGAACCTGAAGGATCACCTTGCGCGCTGGATCTGGACCTCGGATGCCCGGAATCTGCGCCACTATTTCATGTTTGCCCGGCGCACGTTCAACCTCAGGCGGCCGCCCACGCGCGCGCTGCTATTCATCAGCGCGTGCGACCACTACCGCCTCTATGTGAATGGGCGCTACCTCGGGCGGGGCCCGCAGCGTGGGGATCCGAAATGGCAAAGCTATGATACCTACGATGTGACCGCTCTTCTCGCGCCTGGTCGCAACGCGGTGGCGGTGCAGATCTACCGTTACGGCGTCGCCAACATCCTGACGCGCGACACGTTGGGCGGGCTGTTCGCGCGCCTGGAAATCGAGTCTGCAGGAGGCGGACCGCGGGTGATCGGCACCGACGGCGCCTGGAAGGTCCGCGCCGCAAAGGGCTGGAATCGTACAGCCGGTGAGGTGAGCGGCGGCGTTGGCGTCACCGAGGTGCTGGACTCGCGCTTGGATCCGGCGGATTGGATGGAGGTTGCCTGTGACGACCGCGCGTGGGAGAACGCGACTGTCATTCCCCGCAACCGCGAGCCGTGTCCTGTCCTGCTCCCGCGCGACATCCCCATGCTGGTGGAAAAGGGGATACCCCCCGCCAGCGTGCAGGCGCTAAGCGAGTCCCTCATCATCTCCAGCACTACTGTGGACATCCCCGAGCTCCTGGCCCGGGAGATTCATCAGCCCCTGCGCTACTGCAAGGTCGAGAACCCGCGCGGCCTCTTGCGTCCGACCGGCGCGCCCACCGTGGTCACTTTGCCCTCCCTGGGGCGGGACGCGAACGTGTTTGACGGCCATTTCAACCCTCACATCGTCCTGGATTTCGGTCGCATGGTGAACGCTTTCCCGCGGGTGGAGGTCGAGGCGCCGGCGGGAACGATCATTGACCTGACCTGCGGCCAGGAGCTGATCGGCGGGCGCATCGCTCCGGTGAGCGGGGTCGGGCGCTTCGGCGACCGCTGCACCCTGCGCGGGGGCCGCCAGGTGTGGGAGATGTTCGAGTACCGCAACTTCCGTTATCTGCAGATCACGGTGCGCAACGCCTCCCAGCCGGTGCGGATTCACTGCGTCAGCGCGAACACGTATCGCTACCCCATGACCCAAAAGGGGCGCTTCGTTTGCTCGGACCCGGTGCTGACCAAGACCTGGCAGGCGTGCGTGGACACCGCGGACCTGTGCGCGGATGACGGGTACATGGACACCTCGGCGCGCGAGAAGCGCAACTGGCTGGGCGACGGCAGCCACGGCGTGCCCGCCATTTACGCGGGCTTCGGGGAGGTGGCGCTCACTGCGCGTTACTTCCGCATGACCTGCTGGGGGGGGCTGGGGGACGGCATGCTGCGCATGTTCTACCCGGGATCGGATTATCGCCCCGAGGGCTCCGAGATGCCATCGCTCATCCCGCACCACTCGCTCGTATGGGCGCTCCGCCTGTGGGAAAACTGGGAGTTCTTCGGCCGCCGCGAGATCCTGGAAAACGCTTTCCCGGCGCTGGAGGGCCTGGCGCAGTGGTTCCGGCGCAATCGCGATGCCGACGGCCTGCTTTCCCACTTGCCATACTGGAACTGGCTCGACTGGACGCCGGCGGACTTGCGCGGCGAGAACCTCGCCACCAACGCATTCTACCTGAAGCTGCTGCAAGACCTGGCGCGCATCGCCGAGGCCCTCGGACAGCCCGCCAAGGCGCTGCCGTACCGCGCCGAGGCCGAGCGCGTCCGGCAAGTGCTGCGCACCCGCTTCTGGGATGCCGGACGCGGCCTCTTCTTGGATAGCTATCTCAAAGGGAGACTGACCGGCGTCGCGAGCGAGCTGGGCAACGCCCTCGCCGTGTTGTATGGCATTGCCGACGCGCGGCAGGCCGCGCGGGTGATGGCCCACCTCGCCCATCCCCGGGGTTGGATCGCCCCCGTCACCCCGCTCTTCGCGTACTACGTGATGCAGGCCTACGGTCATGTCGGTGACCGCAAGGGGCTGGTTGACTTCATCCAGCGCCGTTATGGACCGATGGTCGCGCTGTCCGCTACCATTTGGGAGGGCTGGGAACGCTACGCGGGACGTGGCAACCTGGAGCCGGCGCACACCGACGCGCCGGAGCTCTTCCCCGACGGGATCGTGACTGCTCCGTGGTCCGACTATCGCGCGGGCGCGCAGGCGCTGGCGCATTGCGGCGGGACGCCGGCCGCGTTCGTCATCTCGACCGACATTCTCGGCGTGCGCCCGATCGGCGCGGGCTTTGCGGGCTGTCGCATCACGCCGGCGGTGGACATCTTGGCGGCGGCGGAGGGCGTCTTCCCCAGCGTCAAGGGCAAGATCGGCGTCGCCTGGAAGCACAGCGCCCGGCGTTTGCGCATCGAGATCAGCTTGCCGCGAGGATTGGGGGGAGAGGTGATCCTCCCCGCCTCCACCGTCGCCGACAAGCGGATTCGGGTCAATGGTCGCACTCACCCCGGCGTCGAACCGGGGGAAAAGGCGACCATCCCAGTCAACCAGCCGAAGACCGAGATCGTCGTCACTGCTTGAGCATACGGAGTCACCCTCGTGTCCGCCAACGAGGCCCTGCTTGCGGTTGACCTGGGTGCCGAAAGCGGCCGCGCGGTGCGCGGCCGCTTAGACGGCGAGCGCCTGCAGATGGAAGAGGTGCTCCGCTTTCCCAACCAGCCGGTGGAAATCGGCGACACCCTCTACTGGGACCTCCTCGCCATCTACGCCAAGGTGCAGGCGGCGATTGACAAGGCCCGCGGCGCCGGCGCTCTGCGCTCGGTCGGCATAGACACCTGGGGCGTTGACTTTGGGCTGCTGGACCGCGCCGGTCACCTCATCGCCAACCCGGTGCATTACCGCGACCGGCGCACCGCGGGCATCATGCAGCGCGCCTTCGATATCGTCCCCCGCGAGGACCTCTTCGCCGCCACCGGCAACATGTTCCTGGAGTTCAACACCCTCTACCAGCTCCTGGCCCTGCGCTTCGCGGACGACCCGGCGCTGGGAATTGCCGAGCGGATGCTGAATACCCCGGATCTGCTGAACTACTGGCTGAGCGGGGTGATGGCGCACGAGCTGACTATCGCCTCGACCACGCAGTGCCTGGCGGCCGACCGCCAGGACTGGGCCTGGGATCTGCTGCGGCGGCTGGACCTCCCGGCGCGGCTGTTCGGCGACATCGTCGCCCCGGGAACCACCCTCGGGTCCCTGCGGGTGAGCGACGCGACGACCGTGGTCGCCACCGCCGGTCACGACACGGGGGCGGCGGTGATGGCGGTGCCCGGGCGGGGGGATGACATCGCCTGGATCAGCTCGGGTACCTGGTCGGTGGTCGGCGTACTGACCGACGCCGTGGTGCTGGCGCCCGAGGTGCTGGCCTGGAACTTCACCAACGAGGCGGGCGGAGACGGCCGCAACCGGCTGTCGCGCAACGTCATGGGCCTGTGGCTCTTGCAGGAGTGCCGCCGCGAGTGGGAGCGCGACGGGCAAAGCTGGTCCTATGCCGAACTGGCCCAGATGGCCGCCGCGGCGCCGCCACTCCGCAGTCTGGTGGACGCGGACGATTCCCGCTTCTTTCGCCCCGGCGGCATGCCCGACGCCATCCGCGGCTACTGCGCCGCCACCGCGCAGCCGGCGCCGCAGACCGCGGGCGAGATCGCGCGCTGCATCTTCGAGAGCCTGGCGCTGGCTTACCGGCGGGCGCTCGACTGGCTCGAAGCCTTGACCAACCGGAGGATCGAGCGAATCCACATCGTGGGCGGCGGTTCGCGCAATTCCATCTTGTGCCAATTCACCGCGGACGCCGCGGGTCGGCCGGTGGTAGCGGGGCCGGCGGAGGCGACGGCGATCGGCAACTTGCTGGTGCAGGCGCGGGCGCACGGTTGGATCGCATCATCGGCCGAGGCGGCGGAGGTGGTGCGGCGCTCGTTCCCGACCGCGGAGTTCGCGCCCGCAGGAGGTGACGCCTGGCACGAGGCCGCCGCGCGGTTCGCGGGGCTGGGGAAAGTCTAGCCACAGATGAACGCGGATGGGATTCAGCGTAGGGGCGCAGCATGCTGCGCCCTTCGTTTATGCAGTGCCCAGCCGCATGCGTGAAGGCAGGGACGCACCGACGAGTGAGCGAAAGGATGTTCCGCAAACCAAGGAGCATCGAACAAGCCAATGACTGCCCCTGAGACCGAGAAACCCGCCGCCAAGTGCCCGGTTGAGATGCATGACGGCAGCCCTTGCGGACGACACGTCTACCACAAGGGATTGTGCATCTGCCACTCCGACATCCCGGAAAAGAACTCCGATAGGTTCAAGCGCGAGATCGAAGCCATGCTTGCCCGCAAGGACTACGACTTTACCCGGTTCGTGTTCCCGAATGCCGCGGAGTTCACCAGCAGGGTCTTCGACGGGTCGGTCCGATTCCGGGGGGCGACGTTCCAGGGCGAGGCGCAGTTCGCCGGGGCGAGGTTCCAGAGGGAGGCAGAGTTCAGATGGGCAACGTTCTGCGCCAGCGCGTGCTTCGCTTTGGCGACCTTCGAAAGTGGAGCAGACTTCCCCGATGCGACGTTCATGGGGGACGCGGACTTCGGCAGAGCGACCTTCGCAGGACCGGCGAGCTTCTCGTCGGCGAAGTTACAGGGCAAGGCGTACTTCACATGGGGGACTTTTGAGGGGGATACACACTTTCCAGACGCCACGTTCCACGGCTATGCGGGCTTCCTCGGAGCGACCTTTCGAGGCCACACCGATCTTAGCGGGGCAGCGTTCCAGGACCGCGCGGACTTTCAGGACGCGAAATTCCGTGGCAAGGCGCGCTTCCGGGGGACGAGGTTTCAGGGCAAGGCAGACTTTTTCAGAGCAACATTCGAGGACGCGACGGAGTTCGTCTATGCGACCTTCCTAGATGCGGCACTCTTTGTGGGAGAGAGGGATAATCGGCTTTTCTGCCGCCAAGCAGATGCCGATTTCTACGAGGCGCGTTTTGAACATCCCGAGAGAGCCGTGTTTCGGCATGTCTATCTTGGCAAGGCCCGGTTCCTCGGGGCCGATGTGCGGAGGGTGGATTTCACCAAAGTGCAGTGGGGTACGCGCTTAGACGGTCGCCCGGCCGTGTGGGACGAACTGGGGCCAGAAGAGGATGGCAAAGAGAAGGACTACGCGCTGATCGGCAAGCTTTACCGGCAACTGAAGTACAACTACGAGGAAGAGCAGCGTGACCCCATTACAGCGGGAGACTTCCATTTCGGCGAGATGGAAATGCGGCGGCTTGAACCATGTAAGGGCTGGCTGCGTGCCACGTACAGGCGATACCTGTCTGCGATCGCGTTCTACCGCTGGATCAGCGGGTACGGGGAGGACTATGTCCGCGCGTTCGCGTGGATTGTAGTGATGATCCTTCTTTTCGGAGTGGTGTTCACCCATCCGTGGTTCGCGCTCCGTACCAGCCCGCTTTCAGGTTCGCTGCAGCCTGTCAATGGTTTCTGGCCGCACTTGCTCTACTCGGTCATGTGCTTCTTGCTGCGAGGGGACAAGCCGTTCGAGCCTGTGCACCTCGCGGGCCACTATGCGTCGGTGGCGGAGGGCATCATCGGCCCTCCGCTCATCGCTATGTTCGTTCTGGCGCTGAACCGGCGGTTCAAGCGGTGATTCGGGTGGGCGAGGGCGTGATGAATCACGCCCCTACATGCGCGCGTTGACCGCGCGCCCGGACCGGGCGCGACTTCCTATAGAAGTCGCGTGTCTGAAAGCGTGTGTGAGAAGCTTCGCCTCCCTGTCCCCCTCGCTGACGTCATTCCGAGCGCCCCCGCCTTTGTCATTCCGAGCAACGCAAGGAATCTCGTTCGGCGTATCATTCTCCAGGCAGGGCTTCAGACTGCCCGCGGCGCGCCTGTCCGCACGAGATTCCTCACTCCGCTTCGCTGCGTTCTGAATGACAGCTGGGGCAACACACGCCCTGATAGATTCGCATCCATCCGCGTTGATCCGCGGCGAAATAGTCCTTGTCCCACTCACCGCTTCGGCCACGGCACCTCGACCTCCATCCCGATGAGCCGGGCTTTCGTTTCCAGGTAGTACAGGAAGTTATCGTAGGAGATGTCTTGCGGGAAGCAATGGTCGAGGATGGGTATATAGCCGCCGCTGTCCCTCAGCGGCAGGATCTTCGCTCGCAGCTCCGCCTCGATAGCCCTCCGATCCTTGGAGATCTCTCGCTTGTCAATGCCGCCGGCGAGCGCGAGGTCCTGGCCGAACTGCTTGCGCAGCCGCACCGGATCCATGCCCGACGCCTGCTCCAGCGGCCAGAAGCAGGTGACTCCCGCCTCCAGCATCAGCGGAATCAGCACCTCCGGGTCGCCGTCGCTGTCGAGCAGGATGTGCTTTATGCCCGCCCGGCGCAGCCGCTCCGTGATCCGCTGGTAGTGCGGCAGCAAGAACTTGCGGAAGATGGCAGGTGACAGCAGCGGCCCGCCCTTGCCCGCGAAGTCCTCGAAGAAGTTGAAGAAGTCAAACTCGACCTCGCCCAGCGCCCGTTCCACTAGCGCCAAGAAGAACTCGGTGTTGAACTCGATCATCTCCTCCACCAGCGCGGGGTCATCGTAGAACATGTAGGAGATGCCCTCGGTGCCCACCCACGAGCGCAGTTGCGAGTAGAGCCCGAAGGTGCCGTTGTGCAGCAGGCCCAGCGGGTAGTCGCGGCCGCGCCACGTGCGCACCTGTTGGTCCCACCACAGGGGGTAGCGCACCGGCGACGACGGATCGTAGCGCTTCTTCATCTCTGCAAACGACTTGCGGTCGGTCACCGGGAAGGACAGGTATTGATCCATGCACAAACGAGTGGCGCGCACGGTGCCGCCTTTGAGCGCGCGGGTGACCATGCCGTTTGCATGGCGGGCGGTGATGTACTCTGGGGTCTCCTCGAGCACTTCGTACTGAAAGCCCGGGAACATGCCGACGCTGAGGGCGGCAAAGGCCCGACGCTCCAGGTGAAAGTAGGGCTCGCCCTCGAACCAGTTCATGTAAACCGCGTCCTCGGGCATTCCTTCGCCAATCCAGCGCTCGATGGTTTGCCCCCAGCAGCCCAGCTCGTAGTTGGGCAGCCGGTCCACCGGCTCGAAGGACAACGTCTTGCAGAATCGCTCCTGGTTGGTCATCGCCACGGGGAAGCTCCTTTATGCGGCGCGCCGGCAGCCCCACCGTGGCTACCGGGATCTTGGCTTCGGGACGGTCGGGGGACCGTCCCCTACACTCGGCGGGACGCCGTATTCCTGCGCCGCTTCGGTGAACACGGCCAGGTTGGCGAGGGGCGTCCCCGGGCAGATGTTGGCGCCGTCGCCGAGGAGAAATCCCCCGCAGGGCGCCATGGCCTCCAGGCACTCCCGGGCGGCCGCTTGGACCTGCTCCTGCGACCCATCGCGTATGAGCATGGGGTTGACATTGCCCCACAGGTACAGCTTTCCGCCCAGGTTCTCGGCGGCGGTTCGCGGCGGCACCTGGTAGCCGAAGACGTTGAAGCTCGATATTCGCGCGTGCTCGACCAGAGCGCGATGCAGATGTCGGCTGTCGCCGCACATGTGCATGCCGCGCCCATCGGCGAGGCCGGCGCCGAATTCGTCATACAGCATATTGTCGTATGGCACGCAGAACTTGACGAAGAGGTCGGCGGACATGATCTGCGCCGAGTCCTCCGCGATGCCGTAGCCCCCGCGCGGCCTGGGGTCCAGCTCCCGGAAGCGACGTTCGGCCTGAATCATCCCCAGCGTGATCTTCCGTAGGAACCGGTGGCAGGCCTCCGGGTACTCCAGCATCCACCAGTAGAAATCTTCCCCCACCAGGTCAATCGCGATCATGTGCGGCCCCTCGCCGCCGATGGACAGCGGCGCGACCTCGACCCGACCTTCGATGCCGTTGAAGATAGCCTTGGTCTCGCGCGCGAGCTCCGTCATCCGCTGCCACCATTCGATGACCGTTCCCCAAAGCCCGGCATCGGGCGCGGGGATCTCCAGGTGCTCCATCTCCTCCACGGTCTTGATGACCGGACGCGCATGGAGCGTTTCATTCTCGGGCCACACGATCTCGGCGCCGAAGGCGCTGGCGTTTACGACGTTGTCGAAGTAGGGCGCGACATGAACCACCGGCGCGTGACAGGCGATGTCCTCCGGGATGTTCTCTATGCGGTACTTGAAGAACTGCAGTTGCCAGTGAAACTGCGTCTCGACCCGCCTGAAGAGCTCATGGTACCTGAGGGCGAAGAGGGGCGCGAAGTAGCGCGGGACAACGCAGAAGCCCACGGGCACGCGGTCGTGGTAGCGGAACTTGGCGCGGGCATCCATCCGCCGCCGGTTGTCCGCCATCTTCTCCAGCGGATAGTCAATCGTCACTGCGTCCCGCATGTGAGGCGCTGTTTCTTCATCCGCTCGGTCTTGCGCACGATGACATCGGCGAAGCGGGCGGCGTTGCGGCGGATGCGCTCCAGCGATGCGGGCTTGAACAACTGCTTCCAGTCCTCGGGCACCGACCCCGCGCCGCGTAGGGTACCCGCCAGCATCGCCGCCCGCCCGGCGATGGTGTCGGAGTCGCGCCCGATGTTGGTGCCGCCGATGGCCGCCTGGCGGACGTCACCCTTTGCGATCTTGAACATGGCTAGCGCAAAACCCCACAGCTCCAGCGGATCAATGAGGTGGTAGAGCAGGCACTTCTCATAGAGCTCGGCGCGGACCGCCAGCACATCATCGTACTTGTCGGCGATGTCCAGGCAGGTCTGCAGGTACTCGTGGGCGCTGGCGAAGGGGCGCTGGTCGAAGGTGCGCAGCGGCTCCCGCGGGGCGGCCTCCAGCGCGGCTTGCAGAACGCGGTCCACGGTCGCCTGCGGTCGCATCGCCTCCGCCACCGTCGCCGCCAGCATGGTGGCCGCGACCACGTCGAGCCCGCGCTGATACATGTACGAGATCGCGGTGGCGTCAATCGCGGCGAACTCGGGATCGGCCGCGTGGAACACGCCCACCGGCTCCATGCACATTACCGTCGAGCCGGTGACGACGCTCCAGTGCCCGGTGATGCGCGGGTCCCAACCGCCGCGGATGAGGTCATAGGCGTTGCCCATGCATCCCTCGTAAAAGTGGTCGCGGTTGAGGCGCTCGTACCACGTGTGGCCGAAATGCCGCGCCATTACCGGCAACCCCTCGCGCTCCAGGTAGGTCTCAACCAGCAGCATCGCCATCTGGTTGTCGTCCTCGCCCTCCAGCCGCTCCGGGTTGAGGACCGTCGTGACGCCGCCCGGATAACGTTGGTCTATCTCCCAATAGAAACAGCCCTCCACCGGCGAGCCCATGGCATTGCCGATCGCGCCCGCCAACATGCAGCCATAGACCTTGTCGTGGAGCAGCGACGTACCCTCGTTGCGCGGCGCGGCGAGCTGCTCGGTGACCGAGACCATCTCGCGTTCCTTTGCCAGGCGCGCGTTGACGACATTTGCGATGGGCAGCCACGGTTCCGCCTGCGGCTCCGCCCACTGTCTCCATTCCGCGGGAAACACCTCCGGCCCGTACAGGGCGCCCACGATCGCCCCGGCGATCACCGCGGAAACGGCCTGCCCGCCCATCACCCCTTCGTACCACGAGACGCGCGAGGGCCCCAGCAGCAGCGCCATCAGCCGGCGCGCGTCCGCGCCATAGTGCCGCAGCAAAGGCAGGACGAAGGCGATGGGATTGTGGCCGATCCAGTTCGTTTCCCTGCGGACTTCGCCGCGTCCACCGCACGCCATCCACCACGCGACGAACTCCTCTTCGCTCTGGGCTATGAGTGCCTCCGCTCGCTGCGTCGGCCGGTTGAACTGGTAGAAAAGCTCCGGATTGTTGCGATGGGCGAGCCGCAGCACCGTTTCCACCACGGCGTCCGCATCGGCGCTGGGATCGAACGCTGCCGCTACGGCCGCCGCGCAGAGGGCGGCCCAATCCGCGCCCAGCCGCGGCTGCGCCACCGACGCCAGCTCGACCCCGTCCAGGTAGGCGTATTCCGGGTCGCCGCCGTGGTAGATGCCCACCGCGGGCATCGCCGCCGCGATCAGCCCGCACGGGGCGGCGCCCAGACCGCTGATGCGCGGGTGCATGCCTTCCTTCAGCAGCTCCTGCACCGAGTGGACTCCGTCCCACGCGAATACCGGTCCCGCGATCTCCGCGTCGTCCTGCAGCGCCGCGGCGAAGTCCTCCGGCGTCGCGCGACCGCCCTTCTCCAGGTACGCCCGCACCCCGAGGGCGATGAAAGGCGTCAGCGGCCGCGAGTTTATCCGCCCGCGCTCCTCTTCGTACTTGCCTGCCGGCTCCAGCGCGAGCGTGAGCACATCTTGCGGCTGCGCGAGCGCAAACCGCTCGGGGCGCACGGCTCGCGCAAAACCAAGTTCGGCGCCGGCGACCGCGCCGACGAGACAGCCCCTGATCCTGTCGTGAAGCGCTGATGATGGCATGGATGGTGCCTCCGGGATCCCTTTCCGGGCGATGCGCGCTCATCATGCTAAGCATCGTCTGCGCCATGGTACATCGTGGTGAGCATGACAGTCAAGACGAGACTCGGCGCGGTTAGTGATCGAGCTTGAGCGTGGGGCTTGAAGGTGGTGGTCAGGCTCTTCCCGCGCTGCCGTAGAGCGTCATGCGCCGCATGACTTCGGCTTTGACCGCGTCCTTTGCCGGCTGCAAGATATCGCCCGCCTTGCGCGAGCCAATCGCTTCCTGCAGGTTGACGCGCGCCGGCAGGGCGGCAATCGTCTGGCGCAGGCGGTCGAGAAAGACCTGCTTCATCACCGACCCGACGTTGAACTTGGCCACGCCCAGTTCGATGGCGCGGGGCACCGCGTGATCGGGGAAGCCGGTACCGCCGTGAATGACGAGCGGCACCTCAACCGCCCGGCGCAGGCGCGCCAGGTGGTCGAGGTCAATCCGCGCCTCGCCCTCCATCAGGATATGGACGTTGCCGGTGGAGATGGAGAGCGCGTCCACGCCGGTCTCCGCGACGTAACGGGCGGCCTGCTGCGGGTCGGTCAACTCGGGTGCGGCCGGCCCGCCCAGCGTCCCCGAGGCATCGGGCAGGCGGTTGATCTCGCCCTCGACATCCGCGCCCAGCGCGTGCGCGGCCTCGACCACCCGGCGCGTCGCCGCGACATTCTCGTCGAATGGGAGTTCGGAGGTGTCGAGCATGACGGCGTTGAAGCCCCAAGCCAGCCCGCGCCGCACCTGCTCCAGATTCGCGACCTCGTTGAACAGCAGGGACACGGGGACTGTCGCCTCCGCGGCCGCCGCCACGCCCAGCGCCGCCAGCCGCCGCTGCCCTCCGCCGTCATACCACCGCTGGTCAATCAGCTCGCCGCCGAAGCCCAGGATCACCGGCGAACGGGATTCCTCGGCGGCTTCCAGCACCGCCTCCAACGAGTGCTGATCCCAGGCCTCGAAGTAGCCGATGGCGTACCCGCCGGCGAGAGCGGCCTGCAGCATGTCGCGCATGGGTGCGAGTCCGGACAACAGCTTTGCTAACCCTTCGGGGTACAGAATTGCCCGATCACTCGCGAAATCCGAGAGAGGCTTCCATACCGCCTTGAAGGCGACCGCACCATCTTCGATGCCGTCCAGTTGCGCCCTCTCGTAGATGGAACAGTCGGCAAACTCGGCCTGGTACACCAGCACGATCTCGTGCCCAGGCTGCCCGTCATAGGTGAAGACGCTTTCGAGCGTGCCCAGCAGGCACAGGTTATTGATCTCGGCGCCGAGCTCCTCACGCACCTCGCGCACCACCGCCTCGTCGCTGCGCTCACCGAACTCGATGGTGCCGCCGAGCGGGCGGTAGAACGCCTGCTGCTTGGTCGGATCGTATCCCTCGGCGACGAGGATGAGAGCGCCCCGCCTGAAGACGCAGATGGCCAGCGGCCTGATCAACTTACGCACCACTCGGCTTCTGTTCGAGGTCCTGCAACATCCGCTGAACCGCGCTCTGCAAGAGCGGGAGCTCATCCTGGACCGTGCGCCATACGACATCCACATCAACGCCGAAGTAGGCATGAATGAGCTTGTCGCGCATGCCTGTGATGTCCCGCCACGCGAGGTCGGGGTATCGTGTGCGGAGGGATGCCGGAACTTGCCTCGCCGCCTCGCCAATTATCTCCAGCGCGCGGACGACCGCGAAGACCTTCTCGTCATTGCCCTTGAAGGCCCGAAAGTCTATGCCCTCCACGAACCGCTGTGCCTTGCCCGCCGCGTCAAGGATGTCGCGCAGGTAGTCTGCGTATTCCCGCCGTGCCCTCACACCGGCACCACTTCCGCGAGGATGCGGGCGCCGATCGCGGGCTTCAGCGCCGATCTCATGACTAGATCCACCTTGGCACCCAGTTGTTCGCTCAGCTCACGTTCGATGCGGACGAACTGCAACAGAGTCGGCGGGCGATCGAACTCCACCAGGATGTCCAGGTCACTGCGCCTGCTTCGTTTTCCTCGGACACATGACCCGAAAATGCCTAGCGAGCGCACCCCGTAGCGCTCGCGCAGATCGGGCAACCGGCGACGAAGTAGCCGCCTGACTTGTTGAATGTCCACTGCACGTGGGCTCAGGGGATGCACTCGCTTGCGTCCCGTTGATGACTGCATCGGCGTTTCCTATTTCGGGCCAGCATCCGCGGAAGCGCGCTCACACCCGCCGGATGTTGGGATCCGTGAACTCGTCGGCCTCATCGGCGCTGGTGCTGGAGAACTCGGAGACGACCGCGCCCTGCGGCCCGCCCTGGAACCAGTGCCGGGTGCCGGGGGCCAGAGTGTATTGGTCGCCCGGCCGCAGCGCGATCTCGTGGAAGACGGTGTAGTGCTCGGCGCGGTGCGCGGGCGGCTTGGCCTTGGGGTTGGTCGCGGGTTCGCCCGGGACGTAGAGATAGACCTCGCCCCAGCGGCAGCGGAAAGTCTCCTGCTTGCCGGGGCGTCCCGCCACCGAGGGGTGGCGGTGTTCCGGGCAAGTCTGCCCGGGCAACAGCACCAGCTCCTTGGCGCAGTAGCGGTCGTTGTTGACATAGACCACGATCTCCAGCCCGGTGACCTCCACCTCGCCCAGCCCGAGGTCGGCGACTTCCATCGCCTCGACTTCGTCGGGTCGCAGCACTATCCCCGCCCGCCGCAGATACTCCAGCGCGCGATCTCGAATCTCAGCTTTCGTAGTCATGCCCGCTCCCTGCCAGTCGTCGCCAGGATTCCCAGCCGCCGCTACTCTACCACTGCGTCTGGGCCGGGTCAAGGACCGGGGCGTGTCTCGGCTGGTGGCAATTCGGCAACGCCGGGGCGGACTTGCCGACGCCGCGCTACCGGCCGTGTATCTGGTAGTACTTGAACCCCTCGACCAGGGTCTCGAGGTTCTGCCACGATACGCCGGGCGTGATGCTGCTGGAGCAGCCGAGGAAAAGCCCCGTCTTGGGGCCGCTGCGAACCAGCCACTCCATCTCGCGCCGGACCGCGCTCGGCGTCCCCGTCGGCAGCGTGCGGGTGACGGAGACCCCGGCGATGATGATGAGGTCGCCGCCGTCTCGGGCCTTCAGGCGGCAGATCTTCTCGTAGTCCATACCGTCTTCGTACTGGAACCCCTGGAAGCCGCGCAGGCCGACCTCCAGCAGCCGCGGCACCATCTCCATCAGGTTGCCGTCGCAGTGCCAGATCAGGCGCACCTCCGTTTCGAGCAGTGGTTCGAGGCAGCGGGCGAAGTGGGGGAACCACAGCCGGTCCAGGTCCTTGATGTTAACCAGGGTGCCCCGCGAGTCCGCCATGTCGTGGTCGAGACGGTGCAGGGGAGATAGCGCGCCCGCAGCATATGCGGTGGCGGCCGCGCGATTGTTGAGCAGCGCCAGGTCCGCTTGCAGCGCGAAGTGCCGCTCGATGATCTCAGGGTAGAGAGCGAACGCCATGAAGTAGTCGGCGTAGCCGTAGGTCCCGTACGCGAAGGTGGGGAAGTGGACGAAGGCGTAGCCGCCCTTGAGGATGGAGGGGCCCAGGACTTGCTGAATGGCGGCCTCCTGCGCCAGGATCTGCTGAACGCGCGCGTCTTGGTCGAAGTCGCCCATTGCCTGCTGCAGGGCCGGAAACGCGTAGCGCTCCAGATGCTCCACCACCGCTTCCGGCGAGTCAATGCGCATCCCGTCAACGATTATCTCCTGCGCGCCGGTGGTGGCAGCGCGCGGAGCGCCCCCCTCGAAGCCGTGGCGACCCATGGTCAGCGGGTTCTCCGGGATCCATTGATCCAGCAGGCACACGCCGCCGTTGTCGAGCATCCGCCGGTAGGTCGGCGCGGGCTCCTGCTCATAGGAGCCCTCCGCCGCACCGGCCAGGCGGTCAATCATGCGCCACTCCATGGCCTGGAATTGCCAGGTGGGGATGCCCTTGCGCGGCTCGCCGACTATCGTATCCAGCGCTAATTGCGCCCGCTCGCCCAGCTCCATGTAGCACCTCGCCGGGAATAGGTGTGCGGCGCGTTCGCCGTCATTTGGCGCCTCCCCGCAGGGTGGTCGCGACCGCCGGCGGTTAGGCGGCGACCACGCGCAGCCCTTGCGCGCGGACGACGTCCTCCAACATCGCCATTTCCTGCGCGCTTTGCGGCAGCGTCCCCGCCAGCGGATAGGGGCGGCCCAGCCAGGCGTACTTGCCGGGTGCGCAGGGATTGTAGGGCAGCAGAGTCAGGTCCTCGACGCCCCGTTCGACCGCGGCCCGGGCGATCGCCGCTATCCCTTCCGGGGAGCCGTTGTATCCGGGGATCACCGGCACCCGCACGATCACTTGCGCCCCCTGCTCGCGCAGCCGACGGAGGTTCTCCAGGATGCGCCGATGCGAAGCCCCGGTGTGCGCCCGATGCAGAGCATCGTCCGCCTGCTTGAGGTCGTAGAGAAACAGGTCGGTGACAGAAGCGAGCCGTCGCAGATGGGGCCAGGGGGCATAGCCGCTTGTCTCGACCGCGACGTGGATGCCCTGCTCTCGGCACCGGCTGGCGACGGCCCGGCAGAAATGATGCTGCAGGAGGGGCTCGCCACCTGTCAGCGTAATCCCGCCGCCCGAGGCGCGGAAAAAGGGCAGGAGTCGCGCCGCCTCGTCGGCGATCTCGCCGGCCGATGCGCGCCACCCTTTCACTTCCAGCGCGCCGTGGGGACATGCGCGCACGCATTCGCCGCACAGACGGCAGCGCTCGTCGAGCGCCGGCGGCAAGCCGCCCCCGCGCAGGTGCTCCGGGCACACCTCCGCGCACGCCCCACAGCGCTGGCAGCGAGCTTCATACCAGACAACTTCGGGCCTCGGCGATTGCGATTCCGGGCTGTGGCACCACAAGCAGCGCAGGGGGCACCCCTTGAGGTAAACCGCCATGCGCAAGCCGGGGCCGTCGTGCATGGCCGTCTGATCAATCGCGGAGACGACGCCCGTCACCCGGCGCGGCGAGGTTGGCTCAGCGTTCACCGCAGGCATCACAACCCCATGTCGGCGCGGGCGATCACTTCCTCTTGCACCGGGGGAGGCAGGAGCGTGAATGGAACGAGGTAACCGCCAATGCGCACGAAGAGGTCGCTGTAATTGTCCGGGTGTGCCTGCGCGTCGCGCAGTTTCTCGCTGCTGGCGAGGTCAAACTGCATGTGGTAGATGCCCATCTCCATGCAGGCTTCGATCAGCCCCACCAGGCGCTCGACTCCGGCCTCGTCGCGCAAGGCATTGGCTTGCAAGCGCACATTGGTCACCATTCCCCCCAGGCCGCGCGAATGATCGAACTTGCTCAGGGACAGCATCATCGCCGGAATACCTTTGGGCTTGACCCCCGTGGCGGGCCCGATGGAGTTGGCCATCGGCTCGCCCTTCCTGCGCCCATCAGGCGTGGCCGGCACGGCGTCGCCCTGGTCGTACCATACCACCCAGCCGAGAAACCCGGGGAACACCGGCCCGCCGTAGTAGTTCTTGCGCCCCTCGATCGCCGAGCACCAGGCCCCGGCAACCTCGGCAAAGAGATCGTTGATCCAGGGAACGTCATTGCCGTGCTTGGGGCATTCCCCGAGCACGGCACGCCGCAGTTCGTCGTGCCCTTCCCAGTTGTCGCGCACGGCCTGACGAAAATCGTCCAACCGGTAGCGCGCTTGCTCCGCTACCAGCAGCTGCACGGCGGCCATGCCGTCCACCACGTTGGTAGTGCCAACCGCCTCGGGCTGCAGGAAATTGTACCGCGCGCCGCCATGGCTGATGTCCTTGCCGCCCTCCAGACAGCCCTGAATGAAGCACGAAAGAAGCGGGAAGGGGCGATGCCACGACTCCAGCATCTGCTGCCGCAGCCCGCTGGCGACCGCCTCCTTCGCCATTGACGCGATCTCGCGATGCACGGCGTGCTTGAATTCATCGTAGGTCTGCGGCAGACCATCTGCCGCCCCCGGCTCCCATTTCTCCGGCGGCCGGCTCCCGAAAAGCGCCCGATTCAGCGCGAGCGGCAGGCTGACATATGGGCACGCCACCCACGGATTGCAGCGCCCGGCGATGGAGGTCTCGGTACAGGTGCTGGGGAGGTGATCAACTGCCTCCTCGAACGGCACGCCGTAGCGCATCAGCCCCTTGATGATGATCGCGTCGTTGAACACGCTGGGCTGCCCCTTGCCGTTGCGCAGCAGGCGCACGGCTGCCCGCTTGAAGTCAGGGGCCAGGTCCTGGTGCCAGGCGATGTCAATGCCGGGGAAATACATCTGCACACGGTCCGCGGTCTCGAGCATGAGGTAGGAGAGTTCGTTGGTCGCATCGCTGTCATCCGGCTTGCGCCCGGCGACGCCGATGATGACTGCGCTCATCTCGCGGCCGTCGAATTCGTTCGTCTTGATGAAGAACTGGTCGAGCAGCTCCTGGAGCAGCGCCTCGTCGAGCGTGCCCGCGGTGCGCTCCGCCAGGTAGAACGGGTAAAGGTATTGATCCATGCGGCCGGGGCCGAAACAGGTGTGTCCGACGCCGTTTTCGATGGCGATCGCCATCCACACGAACCACACCAGTTGAATGGCCTCGCGCAGGGTGCGGGGCGGGGCGGTGGCGATGTAGTCACAAGCCTCCGCGATGTGCCTTAACCCCTCGGCCCAACCGGAGTCCGCCGCCGTCGCGGCCATCTCCAGGGCGCGCTCGCCGTAGCGGCGAATCAGGCCCTGCAAGGCCTCCAGGGAAATGCCAGCCGCCTGATAGAACACCTGCTGCCCGGCGCCGGCGGGGTGCGTCGGATCAACCGCGCGTTGGCGCTCCTCGAACTCGCGCCGGATACCCTCCAGCCCGACCCGCAGGATCTTCGGGTAGTCGGGCGCGAGGTGCCCTTCCGAGCCGAAGGCGAAGGCGTTGTGGCGGGATAGGTACTGCACGGCCTCCGTACGCGCACGCTTCGTTTCCTCGGTCAGCGGCGTGCTCGGATGCCACCCCGCCAGCAGCTCCCCCTCGCGGATGCGCACCGGCATGTGGGCGAGGATGTGAGCGGTGGCCTTGGCCACCCGGACCTGCCGGCACGGTTCGCCCTCGGTCTCACGAAACGACGCCGCCGCCAGCAGGTCGCGCTCCCAGAAGGGCCCCGCCTCGGCCAGCACCGTCTGCTTCAAGTGCTCCGATGCCTCGGAGAGTCGCCCCGACTGGTTCAATGCGGTTGCCATGAATCCGTTTCCTAGTGTAGTGTCCCAGCAATATATTGACAATAACGCTCCATGGTGTTATTCTCCGGAGCATGTGGGAAAAAGCCAAAACGCTGAAGATGACGAACGAGCAGCGCACAACACTGGAATCTTGGCGGCGAGCCAAGACCAGC
>DATLAK010000062.1 GCA_035527535.1 Armatimonadota bacterium | reverse complement strand
CGATCTTGTTCTCGGTGCCGGCGAGCTCCTCCTGGAGCATCATGAAGTTCTCGTTGGCCTTGAGGTTGGGGTACTGCTCGGCCACCGCGAACAGGGTCTTGAGCGCGGCGGTGATCATGTTCTGCGCCTGCGCCTGCTCCTGCACCGTCTTGGCCTCGCCCATGGCCGCCCGCGCCTTGGTGACGTTCTCCAGGGTCTCGCGCTCGTGCCCGGCGTAGCCCTTGACCGTCTCCACCAGGTTGGGGATGAGGTCGAAGCGCCGGCGCATCTGCACGTCAATCTGGTGCCACGCGTTGTCAATCCGCGTCCGCAGCACCACCAGCCGGTTGTAGGTGAAGATGAACCACAGGACGACCAGCCCGATCACACCCACGATGATCCACACCGCAGTCATGTCACACCTCCTGTGCTCTTCCCCGGAGGCTATTCAACACTCAAGGGCGGCGCACCTGCCGCTTGTGAACCCGCAGGAGGTGTGACCATCTTCCGCGTGGCGCAGCCGGATATGGCCCAGCCGTTTCCGAATCCCGATCTATCGGGGCCCTCGGCTGGGCCATGGGGGACCGCATGCTGTGCCCCTGCGCTACGAAGCACGCGCCAAGCCCAACACGAGGACACCCGATCAAGTCAACCGCCGACCCTAGCGCGGGAGGAAGCGCTCCCTGTGCGATCGAGGCGCGAGGAGGGCGACCGCCGTCAGGGTGCTTTGCCGTAGTCCACCCCCCACGACATCAGCGGCAGGTCGCCCTTCCACGCCATGTAGGCGAAATTGGCGGGAGCGGGATCAGGCGGCCGCGGCAGCACCCCTTGCTCCATCATGAAACGCAGCGCCTCGCCCATGATGTTGCCGGTCAGCCAGCGGTGCCATTGGCCGTACTGGTCGCGGCGGTGCTCATAACCCATTTCGTCGAGTGAAGCGTCAACCTCATCGAGCGCGGGCACGGCGACGCTTTCGATGACCGGACGGGTGACCGCGTCCACCTCCGGGGTGAGAATGTCGCTCTCCGCTTGCGTGAAGAACGGGACGGCCAGGCGGTACTGGTGGTGCGCAGTTGTCAGAAGGCGTGCACTGACAAGGTCCGCGAAGGCCCCCCGCCAACGCTCCGGGTCCCCGCCCAGGCGCGACAAGGCTTCTTCTTCAGCAAGTGGGGCATCCGCGAAAAGCTCGAACGCGGCGGCTCTGTCCTCAGCCGGCGACGCCCTGTTCACACGTTCACGGTTCATCCCCCAGGTCCAGAAGTACCCTTCCCTCACCGTTGACGATCCCAACTCGCCGGAGTTGAACCCGGTTGTCCAGACGATGGGCAGACCGGGCGCTTGTTCGTGACCGCCCAGCCAGTAGCGTCCGCCGCCCACACGGCGCGGGACCTGTGGACGCAATGCCTCCGGCTGATTGCGCGAGGCACCGGTGTTGGCAACGAATACCCCGTAAACCGCCCAGACCACGTCCTCCCACGCCCAGCCGGAGGCGGCCAGAGGGGTCTTCTCGAAGGCGGCCTTGAGCCTCGACTCAGCCGCGGACAAGGCGCTCGCCGCTTTGGCCGCGGGTTCCCGCACCAGGCCCATCAGGCGCCGCCAGTCCGCGGCGTCGAACGCGATGAAGTTGGTCGCGTAGGCGCCGTTGCGCGGAGTAACCAGAACCTCCATTTCGGCGAGGTCGGTGACCGTCTCCTGGACGTAGTCGGCGTGCGCGCCGATCTGCTCTGCCACCTGCCGTGTGGTCTTCGCCAGCTTGTTGACGGCGAGACAGACGGCCTGAGCCATGAGTGGGCGCAGGTGATCGAACACGTTCCAGCGCCCCGGCGAAGGACTCCCGTCAATCCACACTGTCAGCCTGCGGGGGCCTGGTTCGCCATGCTGGTTAGCCATTGCTGTTCCTTCCTTTCGCGCCTTGCGGCGAGAGTCATGGAGGATGCGCTTGATGGTGCCGACGGACGTGCGCAGGTGAACGGCGATCTCCTGGCACGAGCGCCCTTCGAGGTAGTGCAGGATCATCACCTGGCGCTCGCGCTGAGAGAGCACGGCCAGCAGCGATCGGACTCGCTCGACCATCTCGCCTGGCGGCTCGGGCTCGGGCCAGCTCCGCCACGCTGGCGCGCCGCGCACGGTTTCCAGGTCCACTGATGCCGGCCAGCGCTGCGCCTCGCGCAGGCGGCGCTGCGCCTGGCGCCGGACGATGGTGTTGAGCCAGGGGCCGACGCGTTCATGGTCGCGGATGCTGTCGAGCGCGCGGAAAGCCTGCAGAAAGGCCTCCTGGGCGATGTCCTGCGCGGCGTCGGCGTCGGTCGCGATCTGCCGGGCGATAGCGAAGACCCGCGCGCGGTGGCGAGCGACCAGGCGGTCGAAGGCGCCCAGGTCGCCCTCCCTTACACGCGCCACCAATTCGGCGTCTGTGCCTCCGCCGGTCACCGATTGCGCTCCTCCTGATAGTCCAGAGCGCGGAAGTCGGAGAAAGGTTCGGGAAGGGGGAGGGGCGGACTGCTATTGAGCCGGCGCCACCTCCGCCCGCAGCAGGTCGAAGACCAGCGCGCCTGCGTCCTGGCGCTCGGGGCGGAACTCGCTGACGTAGATGGCGTCCCAACGCAGCGGGGGCCGGGCCTCGGCGGGAACCAAGGCCGAGACCTCGCGCCACCCGGTCCAATCCACGCGCGGGGCGAAGTCGAGGTTGTAGGTGCCCCCCAGCGCGTCGCTGATCCGCGCCCGCAGCCAGTGGCCGCGGCCGTCGCCATAGACCCACGCGCGCAGCGCGGTCGCGCTGCCGACGATGCGGTTGACCCCCAGGTAAGCCGCGCGCGCCTGCGTCGTCGTCGTGAAATCGTAGTCCAGGCGCGCCGCGCAGCGGCCTTCGGACACGAGGTCGGTCACGCGCCGCCACGACACCGGCACCTCCCGCGGCCACGAGAAGGCGATGCGCGGAGCCTCGGTCTCGAAGTCCTCCACTACCACCGTCGTCGTCACGAACACCACGCGCGCCGCCGCCTCCACTCCCCGCAGGCTGGCGGTCACCGTCCCCATCGGCCCCGACCCGACCGCGAGCAGACCGCGGTTGTCAATCACCCCCGCCGCCGGCTCCGCCCGCCATGCCACCTGGGCTGGGTCGTACGAGATAGGCCGTCCCTGCTCGTCCACCGGAGTCGCTGCGAATTGCACCCACTGCCCCGGCGTCGCGGTCACCGTCTGCGGCGAGAGCCGCAGCTCCGGCGGACGCGCATACACCGTCACCGGCACGCGCGCGGTCGTCGGCCCCACGGTCACCGCGACCGCCCCCGTGGTCGTTTCCGTCGCCTCGCCCGCGGCGAACTCCCCGCGCGGCGATACCGCGCCGATCGCTCCCTCCGCCGCCCAGTTGACGGCGACCGTGCCCAGATCAACGGGGTTGTAGTAGTCGTCTTCGGCCGCGACGGTGACGGTCGCGCGATAGCCGGGCAGCGCGGTGATGGCTTCGGGCGTCACGCGCACCCGGGTCGGCGGGCCGTGGGGGGCGGTGCTCATGACGAGCAGCGCGTTGGCGACCGGGCGCTGGCTGCCGCCGGAAGGCCGGTTGACGACGCTGCCGCGCACCCACATGGTGGTGGAGCCGCCGCCGTCGAGGTTGAGGGCGTCGCGGCAGCCAAGCTCGACCATGAGCTGCGCCAGCTCCTCCAGGGTCATGCCGACGCTGGAAGACTGCCGCCCGTCCACGGTCACCAACACAACGTGGCCGTCGGGCTTGACCCCGGCGGCGGTGCGCGGGTGACGCTGGTGCGCGAGATTCGACTTGAAGTCCTCTTGTCTCCATTCCACCGACACCCGGCCGTCGCGCACCAGCCGCGGCCCCCCGCCGACCGCCTCGACGATCTTGCCCTGGGGGTGCGGCGCCAGGTCGAAAGACAGCTTCACCGTGTCGCCCACCGCCAGCCGCTCCAGCGCCGCGGCCGACCGGCCCGAGGCGGACACCGCCACCTGCCCGGGCCACAATGCCAGATTGCCGACGGCGTGAGTCGAGGCCATGACCTCCGCCTGGTACACTTCCCCCAGTGCCAGGGGCTCCGGCATCCCCGCCAGCACCACCTCGCGCCCGCTCGCCGCGGTCCTGGTGCTGGCCCCGAATGATGATGTGTAGAGGACGATATCGTCCTGCCGCCGCGGCTGATTGACCGCCTTGATCACTACGTGGGCGCCACCGGGGGTCTCCAGCCCCGCATCAAAGCGCAGCGTCGCCACCTGCGCGCGGCCGTCCTCCATCACCACCAGCGCCGAGCGTCCGGTGCGCGCGGATATGAGCTGCCCCGCGCTGACGTTGACCCCGAGCAGGGTGCCGTCGCCGTTTCCGCCCATGATGAAGTAGTCGCCGTTGACGGCGGCGACGGCGTAGCGGGTGGCGCTCGACTGCGTACGCGCGATGGCGCTCACCGGGCTGCGAACCGGCGATCCGCCGCCGACGGTGCAGGCGAGGAGAATGTAGCGCTCCTTGGGGTCAAGCTCGACGAGGTTGATGTTGAACGGCCCCTGCGGACGTTGCTCCAGGGTATAGCGCACCCCGGGCGCGATCATGCGCCGGGCGAGGATCTCGGCCGTCGCGGTCGCGGAAGCGAGCGACGCCATCGCCAGCGCGACGATGAGCGCCGGCAGCAGCCGGGGGGTTAGCACCGGGGAAGTGGGGCGATGCATCTTCATGGTCGTGGTGTGCGTCGAGGCTAGTCGCCGTTGTGCGCTGACGGGCTTTCGCTTTGCAGCGCCACTTCGCGGCCCGGGGGGAGCGTCAAGCCGCGCTCGGCGAGCAGCGCGGCGACGCGGGCGGGCGCCTTGGCTTCAAACATGGCCTTGGCGCTGGGCAGCACGGCGACCGTGAAACGAATGACTCGCCCGTAGGTGGGCAGCTCGATCACCGCGCGCGCCTGCGGCGCGGCGGCCAGCACCTCCTGTTCGCGGTCGAGGTCGGCCAGGATGTCGAGCACCGCCTGGCGCGTATCCTCCACCTTGTCCGCGGCGGCCGGCACGGTCAGGAGGTAAGGCGCTGCGCCGTCGGGATAGCGCACGATGCTGGCGATGGCGCCGTTGCTGAAGTAGCGAATCTGGCCGCCGGGCGCGATCAAACGCGTGGTGCGCAGGCCGATCTCGTCCACCACCCCGTACACGGCGTTGATCTCCGCCTTGTCGCCGACCGCGAGTTGCCCCTCGAGGATGATGAAGAACCCGGATACGATGTCGCGCACCAGGGTTTGCGCGCCGAAGCCGACCGCCAGACCGACGATGCCCGCCCCCGCGAGGACCGGCACGGCGCTGATGCCCAACTCCCCCAGCACCATGATCGTCGCCACCAGGAAGATCACCCAGCGCACGACGCTGGACGCCAACCCCACCACGGTCACCGCGCGCCGCGCCTCCAGCACCTTGGCCGACTCGGCCAGCTCGGCCCGCTGCTCCAGGCGGCGCAGGGCGCGCCCCGCGAGGAAGTTGACCACCAGCGCGCCCACGACGATGCCCGCGATCTTCAGCCCGTGGGCGAAGAGCATCTCCGGTGGGTACTCGGCAAGCAAGCGTTCCCACGATAACATCGCTCATGCCCTCCCTGAATCCCGGCGAAAAAAAAAGGTCAACGCACGCGCTGGAGAAAGCCGCCCGGACGGTAGGTCACCAGTAGCCGCTGACGCGTGCGGTCAACCTCGAACTGCGCGCGCTCGCGCCGGTACCCGCGCCGCAAGAGGCCCCGCCCCGCCGGCGCCGAATCTCCCATCGAACGGAGGTTGCGCCATGACCGATTCATCTTACGGCGATGCCGTCGCGCCCGGTGCTGGGAGTCATTCGACGGCGGCGGCGCCCAGCCTGCTGCTGGCCGATGATGGCCGCAGCGACTATCGCATCGTGCTCTCAGCGTCAGCGTCGCCGTCAGAGAAGCACGCCGCCCAGGAACTGCAAATGTTCTTGGAGCGGATCTGCGGCGCGCGTCTGCCCATCGTCACCGACGAGGAGACGCTGGGCGAGCATGAGATCATCCTCGGCGACAACGCCCACCTGCGGGAGATCGGCGAGAAAGTGGATTTGGAGGGCCTGGGCGACGAGGGCTTCGTCATTCGCACCGCCCCGCCGCACTTGGTCATCGCCGGCGGGCGGCTGCGCGGCACCATGTACGGGGTTTACACCTTCCTCGAGGATCACCTCGGCTGCCGCTGGTTCACGCCCGAGGTCAGCCGCATTCCCAAGCTGGAGCGCCTGGAGGTCGGCGACATCAGCGACCGGCAGATTCCGGTGCTGGAAGGACGCGACGTCTACTTCCAGCATGCTTTCGATGCCGACTGGGCCGCGCGCAACCGGGTCAACACCGGGCGCGCGGTGACCAAGGAGCATGGCGCGAAGGCTGAACCTCCTTGGCCGTACGCCCTGTTCTACTTGCTCATTCCGCCCGACAAGTACTTCGCGTCGCATCCGGAGTGGTTCTCGCAGGTAGACGGTGAACGCACCCATATCGGCAGGTTCCAACGCGCCCAACTGTGCCTGACCAACGAGGGTCTGATCCAGGAGGCGATCAAGATCGCCAAGGCGTGGCTTCGCGAGCACCCCCAGGCGACCGTCATCTCCGTAATGCAAAACGACGGTGCCGGCGGCTGGTGCGAGTGTAACGACTGCGCGGCCCTGGAGGCGCGCGAGGGAGGAGCGCATTCGGCGCCCATCATCTATTTCGTCAATCGCATCGCTGAGGCGATCGCGGACGAGCATCCGGGGGTGGCGGTCAGTACGCTCGCCTACTGGTACAGCCAGAGGCCGCCGAAAACGCTTAAGCCCCGGCCCAACGTGATCGTCCGCATGTGCACCAACCAGTGCTGCCGCAGCCATGCCTTCGCCAACGAGAAGTGTGAACAGAATGCCCCGCTGCGCGAAGATCTCCGCCACTGGTTCGAGCTCACCCAACGCATCTACGTCTGGGACTACGTGGTCAATTTCCGCCATTACCTGCTGCCCTTTGCCAACCTGGGCAGGCTGGGACCGAACATCAGGTTCTTCGTCAACCACGGCGTGCGCGGCATCTTCGCGCAAGGCAGCGGTGATTCCCCGCACAGCGATTTGTCCCCACTGAAAGCCTACGTGCTGGCCAAGCTGATGTGGAATCCGGACTGCAACGAGGAGCGGGCGGTGGACGAGTTCCTCGCCGCCTACTTCGGCGCCGCCGCTCAGCCGATCCGCGCGTACCTGGACTCGCTCGAGCGGGAGATCGAGGCCGACGACTTGGTTCGTCTTCATCTGAGCTCTTTCGTGCAGGCCGTCGAGGCCTCTTACCTGACCCCGGAGCTCCTGGCGCGCGCGGCCCGGCTCTTCGACGAAGCGGAGCGGCTGGTCGCCGACGACCCGGAGCGCCGGCTGCGCGTACAGGCGGCGCGGCTGTCGCTGGACTACGTCAAGCTCTGGCTGGCGGCGCGAGTTCACGCGCTGGTAAGTGCGGAAGACCGGCGCCTGCCGCTGGGCGACTGGTACCGCCAGGCTGCCGAGGAGTTCTTCTCCGTCGCCGAGCGCGCCGGCGTCACCCACATCCGGGAGTCCAGCAGGAGCGAGAGCACGATGGACGACTTCCGGCGCCAGCTGGCGACCATCACCCGCACCAAGGAAGGCGAGGACGTCGAGATCACCTGATGTACGTGCGTGAACACGGCGGCTGCGTGCGCCGCGACGCTCGTCTGCAATCCGGCGTCGCGGCGCATCCTGTGGGGCCCGTCTGGTCGGGGGGTCGCAGGTGGCGCCGGAACTCCACCTGCTGCGGGGGGAATCGGCGTTGCGCTGCCTGGAGCAGAGATCCCTGCCGCTGGCACGAGATCCCGCCGCCCGAGTGCGCGCCAACGGGATCGGCACGCGACCCCGCCGGCAAAGAAGGATTCCCGGGCAGAGGTGTCGAATTAAGTATCCCACACCGACAAGCTTAGCTGAACCAGTACAAGTACGGGTTGTTCGCTCCCCGCACGCGCGTCAGCTCCTTATCCCCGGTCTTAGCCCCAGCACCATTTCGGCCCCGCGGCCGCGGACGAATAGCGTCGGTCAGCACTTCGAGCCGTGACCGGGAGATGCAGGAGGCAGCCGTTTTCTCGCAGCGGAGAATGGAGATAACATCGTGCGTCACGCCAGGACCAGGCTTTCCAGCATCGGCGGGGCTCTGCTGGCCATCGCCGTCGTGCTCGCGGTGGCTTTCCACCTCGCGGAGAACGGCGCCGGCAGCGCCGGCGTCCCGTCCGTGGCCGAAATCGCCGGGCGCGATTCCGGGGTGTCCGTCGTAAGCAGCGTCATCCCGCTCGGTTCGGTGATCGAGACCTGCGATGCGAGCGCCAACGGGCGCGCCCGCGCCATCGCTTACGCCGTTGTCCCCGAGCGGGCGGCGCAGGCGCAGATCGAGACCTCGTTGGTGAGCCTGGCTGAACGCGTGAGCCGCGACCACCCCGGCGCGAGCGCCGTCATGGTGCTCGGCTACGGCTCCAAGGCTGAACGCGCGGCCCTCAGCGATGCTGCTCCGTGGAGCCTGGTGTGGTCGCTCGATGGGCGCGGGTGGGACGGCCGGAGTCAGAATGACTTCGAGAAGCACATCTGCTACCGCGCGCGGTAGCGGCGCCTCCCCTGTCACGCGCACCCCTATGTAGTCGCTGAAGAGATCAGCCGCAGCGAGGCGTACCCTACTCCGCCGTCGTCTTGGCCTTCCCCTTGTGGCGCCGACCGCCGCGCGAGCCGCGACGGCGTGCGGATCGTTTCTTGGCGGGGGGCTTGGCCGCCGGCTCGGCGATGGCGAAAGAGTTCTTCACCTCCTTGACGCGCACCTCGACCTCGGCCGCCTCTATCTGCTTGTCGGTCTCGATACCGATGAGGTAGCCATTGGCCTCGGCGAGGGCGAGATCGCCGAGTGCGACATCCTGGGAGATGATGCGAGCGGTAACCACCTCCTCCGGCTTGAGGGTCGAGATCTGCGCGGCGACGTGGCGCGCATCGGCCGACGCGAGGTCATAATGCTCGACATGGTCTGCCGGGGCGAGGCGCACATAGACCGGACGCGCAAGCGTCTTCTCCGTTTGCTGCGCGCGCTCGCCGCCGTAGCCGACGAGGATGACAGCGACGTCGCGGTGGGCGCGGACGATGAAGGCGTCGGCGGGTTCCTGAACCGCGCGGCGGGCGAGCTCGCGCTCAATACCGAGGGCCACGGTCAAGGGGGAGCGCAGGCGCCCGGTGCCACCGCAGTGCGGGCAGTCCTGGGTCATGATGCGCGCGAGGCTGCCGGTGGTGCGCTTGCGCGTCATCTCCACCAGCCCCAGCGGGCTCAGATGCAGGACCTTGGTCTTGGCGCGGTCGCGGCCAAGGCTGCCCTCGAAAGCCTGGGTCACGCGCATGCGGTGTTTGGCCTTGTCCATGTCAATGAAGTCAATGACGATGATGCCGCCGAGGTCGCGCAGCCGCAACTGGCGCCCCACCTCGTCGGCCGCCTGCAAGTTGGTGCGCAGAATCGTCTCGTCGAGGCCGCCGGTGGCGGTCAGGCGTCCGCTGTTGACGTCAATCGTGGTCAGCGCCTCGGTCTCGTCAATGCTGATGTAGCCGCCCCCGCTGAGCCACACGCGGCGGCGCAGCAGGCGCTCGATTTCGTCCTCGAGGCCGTGCGCGGTGAACAGGGGCAGCTTGTCGGCGTGCAGAGTCACGCGCTGCTTGAGTTGCGGCGCGGTGAACTCGACCAGTTCGAGCACGTCCGCGTGCACCTCCGGTGAATCCACGACGATGCGCTTGACCTGACGGCTGACGGTGTCGCGGATGATGCGGCTGATGAGCGGCAGGTCCTCGTGCAGCAGCGCCGGGGCCTTGGCGTCCTTGGCCCGGGCGTGGATGCGCTGCGCGACCTGCGTGAGGTACTCCGCGTCCTTGCGCAGCACCCGCAGGTCCCGGCCCTCGGCCTCGGTGCGCACGATGAGCCCGTTGTTCTGGGGGCGGATGCGCTCGGCGATGCCGCGCAGGCGCACGCGCTCGGCTTCCTTTTCGATCTTGCGCGAGACGCCGACATAGTTGCCATCGCCCATCAGCAGCACCAGGTAGCGGCCCGGCAGGGCCAGGCGCGTGGTCACGCGCGGCCCCTTCGAGCCCATTGAGGCCCGCACCACCTGCAGCAGCAGCTCCTGCCCCGGCTTCAGCATCTCGACGATGGTCGCCCGCGCGCGCGCGCTCGCGGGCCCGATCTCTTCCTCCGCCTGCCGCAAGATCACGTCGTCAACGCTCAGGAAGGCGTGGCGCTCGGTGCCGATGTCGGCGAACGCGGCATCCATCCCGCGCACGACGTTGACGATCTTGCCCTGGTAGATGTTGCCGACGATGCGCGGCTCGCGCTCGAGGTAGAGCTCCGCCAGCTGGCCGTCCTCGAGTATCGCTACCCGCGTCTCGAGGTCGCCGGCGTTGACCAGTATCTCCTTGCTCACCCGTGACGGGGCGGGCGCGGGCGTGGGCGTGGTCTCCGCCGCCTTCTTCTTTGGGGTCCTGCGCCGGGAGGCCCGCTTGGGCTTATCCGGCGCGGCCTTAGTCTCGTCTGTCATTATTGACTCCTGGGCTGCTCAACCCCACTCATTCCCCCCGCAGGCGCCGCAGACGCTGGCGCACCGCACGACCGCGGGAACCGCTCGCATACAGCGCACTGCGATGGATGGCGGTGCGGAACTCGCGCCCCCCGATGCCGAGCGCCGCCAGCACCTCCTCCGGCCGCGCGCCGCCGGAGCTGCCGGTGCGCAGGCGCAGGTGCAGCTCCGCCTCGCTCGCGTTCTCCCGCACCACCTCGATCGCGCTCACCAGCGGGCGCAGATCGAGATCCTTCGACCCCTTGTCGCGCACCCGGGTGATACGCACCTCCTCGCGCTCCATGAACTCACTCGCCCGCCGACACGGCTCCTTGCCCGCCAGCGGCCCTTCGATGCGCACCACGTAGTCCGCGGCGTCCATCTCTCCCAGGCTGGTCTTGGGCTGGTGGGGCGGGGTCGCCCATGCCTGGAGCACCGCCAAGCCCTCGGGCAGGCACGCGTTGAGCCGCGTCCGCAGCTCGGAGGGGTCCATGGGCGATGTCAGCCTCAATGCCATCAGCTCCGCGTCGCTGGTATGTCCCACCGACAGCGCCGAGGCGTAGGACACCCGCGGGCGCGGGTTGAATCCCTCGCTGTAGGCCAAGGGCAGGCGCGCGCGCCGCATCGCGCGCTCCAGCGCCCGCATGAGGTCGAGGTGCGATATGTACTTGACCGCGTCGCCCTTGGCGAAACGGCATACGACCTGCTGCATCGGTTCCGGCGTTTCTCCTGTCGTGCTGCGGAGGCGCTCAACCAGCCCCCAGGGCGCCAGCCACGACCTCGGCCTGGCGGTGCAGGGTTTCCTTGCTGACGCCGGCGTCGAGATGATCCCACGGCACGGGGGCGGCAGGATCGAGATCGCGGTTGGCCCACTCAGCGACGTCTTGACCCGCCCCCGCAAAGGCGTCGGCCCACGCCTGCGGCTTGAAGTGCTCGTCCCAGGCGTCGAAGCGGCAGCCGGCTTGCCACGCCCGCTCGATGACTTCGCCCAGGCGCCGGTCGCCGCGCGCCAGCGCCGCCTCCAGTCGCGAGGCGGGGAGGTTGGGGTAGCTGAGCTGCACGCCCTTCACCTGCAACTTGCCGCGCAGCAAACTCAGTTTCTGCTGCAGCGACTCCGGCGCGTCCTGCGCGCACCACTGCATCGGGGTGTGCGGCTTGGGCACGAACGCATTCACGCTGACCGCTATCCGCAAGCGCCCGCGCCGCTCCCGCCCCAGGATCTCGCGGCCCATTTCCCGCAGCCGCAGCACGAGGTCGGCGATGGCCTCGACGTCGCCCGCGGTCTCGCCGGGCAGGCCGATGATGAAGTAGAGCTTGATGCCATGCCATCCCGCCTCGAACGCCGCGCGCGCCGCCTGGAAGAGGTCGTCCTCGGTTACCTGCTTGTTCAGCGCATCGCGCAGCCGCTGCGTTCCCGCCTCCGGCGCGAAGGTCAGTCCCGCCCGCCGCACTCTGCGCAGCTTCCCCGCCAACTGCACGGAGAAGGTGTCTATGCGCAGCGACGGCAGGCTAATGCTCACCCGCTCCTCGGCGTAGCGTTCGACCAGCGTATCAACTATCTCCTCGATCTGCGAATGGTCGGGGCTGTTGAACCCGAGCAGCGAAACCTCGTCATAGCCGGTCGCGCGCAGGCCCTCCTCCGCCAGCCGCAGCACGGTCGCGGCGGAGCGCTCACGCACCGGCCGGTAGCACGCCCCCGCTTGGCAAAAACGACACCCGCGCCCGCACCCGCGCATGATCTCAAGCGTCAGCCGATCGTGCACCGTCTCGACGAACGGCACCACCTGGCGCGTTGGATAAGGCGCGGCGTCGAGATCGGCCACGACGCGGCGCGCCACCACCGCCCCCTCCACCCCCGCGAACCGGCCGTGGTCCCTGCGCGGCTGGTACAGCCGCGGGACGTAGACGCCCTCGATGCTCGCCACGTGGCGGAGCAAGGCGTCACGGTCGGACGAACGCGCCTCCCGCGCCGCCTCCGCCAGCTCCAGAATCGCCTCCTCGCCCTCACCCCAGAGGATCGCGTCCACGTAGTCGGCCAGCGGCTCCGGGTTCGCGGCGCACACGCCGCCGGCGACCACCAGGGGATGGCGCCGGTCACGCTCCGCGGATTTCAGCGGCAGCCCGGCGAGGTCCAGCACGTTGAGGACATTAGTGTAATTCAGCTCGTAGGGCAGAGTTATGCCCACCAGGTCGAAATCGGCGAGCGGAGTGCCCGATTCCAAGGAGCACAGCGGCAGCCCGGCGGCGCGCATCTCGGCCTCCATGTCCCCCCACGGGCTGAAAGCGCGCTCGGCGGCGTAATCCTCGCGTTCGTTCACAACGTGGTAGAGGATGCGCAGCCCCAGGTGGCTCATCCCCGCATCATAGGCATCGGGGAACACCAGCGCCACCCGCGCGCTCACGCGATCCAGGGGCTTGTGCGCGGCGTGCCACTCGCGATTGGTATAACGAGCGGGCTTGGTGACATACGGCAGGATGTCGTCCCAGGGTGTAGGCATTGGCGATTCAGCGCGGAAGGGTGATCCCGGCGGTGATTATAGCACAAACGGCACCTGCCTGCGTGAGCCGGGGCGCAAGTTAGCTAGCCGGCTGACTCGAGGAGCCGCGTGCGGGGCTGCCGTGGGAGGTGAAGGACCCGAGGGCCGAGAACGGGGGAAGGGCAGAGGCACTCGTTGCTCTCTGCCCTTCCGGTGGAGGCTAAGGGAGGGATCACACGCCGGTACTCTCAACGACCCATCGCCTAGTACGCATCCCTCCTGACACAATTATTCCACATGCCGGCCCGACATTGAGGACCGCGCCGAAAAACGTGGCCGGCAGGCCGCGGGAGCGCCCCGGGAGCACGTGGGCGGCAGCGCAGGGACAGGCGCCCGCGCGTCGAAGATAAGCATCTGTAGTGCCCACGCTGGTTCGTGCAACCGGCGCGCCCCTTGGTCCCGCCGCGCACGCGCGTCAGTCGCCGGTGCGGCAACCGGAGGAGTCATCATTGCGCATTTTGATCACCAACGACGACGGCGTTCATTCGGAGGGGCTGATGGCGCTGTCGCTCGGGCTGGGTGAGGCCGCGGAGGTGGTCGCCATCGCTCCCGACCGCCCGCGCAGCGCGACCGGTCATGCCATCACGCTGCACAAGCCCCTGCGCATGCACGAGGTCAAGCTGCCCGGCTGCAGCGTCGCCTACAGCACGAACGGCACGCCCTCCGACTGCGTCGTGCTGGGACTGAGCAGCCTCGACCCCCGCCCCGAGCTTGTCATCGCCGGCATCAACCAGGGGCCCAACTTGGGCGAGGACCTGACGTACTCCGGCACCGTCTCGGCGGCCATGGAGGCTGCCATCTGCGGCGTCCCCGCGTTCGCCATTTCCATCGCCTCGTTCGAGGGCTCGAACTTCGACACGGCGGCCCTCTTCGCCCGCCATTTGGCGGGTCTCATCGCGGTGTCGGGCCTGCCGCGCGACACGTTCCTGAATGTCAACATCCCGGACCTGGAACCGCGCGGTGTCGCCGGCATCGCCGTCACCCGCCAGGGGCGGCGGCGCTACCAAAGCCGGGTGGACCAGCGCCTCGACCCGCGCGGCCGGCCCTACTATTGGCTGGGCGGGGATCTGCATGATGAGGACCGTGACACCGCGACCGACGTGGGGGCCCTGGCCGCGGGCATGATCTCGATCACCCCCATCCACCTCGATTTGACCGACCACGGCTTCCTGGAGGAGCTGAGCGCCTGGGGTATCGGCGAGCAATGGGGAAGCGTGGAATGACGACGGCCGGGGCTGGCGGGGGCGGAGTGTTGCGGCCGCGACGGCAGCGAAGAAACGGACCTGCCGGATGAAGCCGCGGGGTCTACGGGAGCGCGCCTGCGGCTAGCACGGACACAGGTGTAGGTTGTGACGAGGGGGTGGCGAATGAATATTGTCAATCGAGAGCAAGTCAAGGCGTATCGCACCAAGGATGGAAGCCTGGTGCGGGAAATCGTGCACCCCGAACGCATCCCGGTGCGCAACCTGAGCCTGGCGGAAGCGCGGCTGGAAGCCGGCGCCTCGACTGCGCTCCACTATCACGCGGAGGCCGAGGAGATCTACTACGTCTTGGCCGGCCGCGCCGTGGTGGCGATGGCGGGCGAGGAAGCCGAAATCGGACCCGGCGAGGCCCTCCTGATCCCGCCGCGATACCGCCACCGTATGATCAACACCGGCGCCGATGAGCTCGTGTTCCTGTGCCTGTCGTCACCCGCTTACGCGCATCAGGATACGGAGATCGAAGCGGACGAGGAATGACTGGCGGCCCCGCGCGATGTGCGGTGCGGTCGAGCGCAGCCACCGACGGCGCGGAACCTCTTGCGGCGGCCTCCGTCTATGATTGCAGTCGTCCGCGGTCGGGGAAAGGATGGAAAAGTGGTCATGTGTGATCGAGTCTCGACAGCGAAGGGGGAAGAGGGTGGGGGTGCGCCGTCCCGAGCGGCGGGACGCGCCGCGGAGCCGGCGGCGGCGGTTGAGGTCCAGCGGCTCCAGATCGCTCCCAGCTTCATGCGCCTCGAGCTGGGAGGGACGCGCGAATTCGCGGTGAAGGTTGCCGGCGGCGAGGTCACCGATGGTAAGGCCCCTGCGGTCGTGAGTTGGGGCGTGAATGACGTGCCCGGCGGCGGGGGAGAATTCGGCACCATCACCCCCGACGGGGTCTA